>LNGD01000214.1 GCA_001587675.1 Candidatus Methanofastidiosum methylothiophilum | reverse complement strand
ATCTCCCCAAATTTATTGCTTTTCTGGAAAACTAATGTCAGGTTCTAGCTTCCTGTAAAATGCCTTTTCAGGGGTTTCAAGCAGTTCGAGATTTAAGCTCATTTGATTTACCCTTCTAGCAGTAACATTTTGGAGGAAGGCTATCTCGCTTGACCTAATACCAAGTTCCTTTGATCTGATTATCCATGCTATCTTTTGTGTTTAATCTTTGCCATATCCTTGTATCGTTTCCACAAGGGAAATGATTTTGGGATAAGACAATAATTTCAATTAAGGGAAACACTTATTAGTAATTGTGATTACTTTTTAACATACTTCCACTTGGAGGTACTAAAACGGAGGTATATTAATGAAAAAGATAGCACAAATAAGCATTGTATTACTCTTAGTGTTGGCTGTTGTTGCAGCCAGTGGATGTACAGGTACTAAAAGTAGAAAACTAGTTGAAGAAGGTTATCTTACTATAGGTACTGAAGCCCAATTTCCACCTTTTGAAATAAGAAAGGCAGATGATAGTTTCTACGGTTTTGATATTGCACTAGGTGAAGCTTTGGCAAAAGAACTAGGATTAAAGCCAAAGTTTGTTGATACAGATTTTGCTTCTATTATAGCATCTCTAAATTCTGGTAAATTCGATATTGCAATGTCTGCTATGACCATTACAGAAGACAGAAAGAAAACAATTAACTTCTCAGATCCATACTTTGATGCTGGTCTAAGTATGGCAGTTCCTGCTAACAGCCCTATTCAAACAATAAATGATCTAAACGGAAAAATTGTTGGTGTACAGCTTGGAACTACTGGAGACCTATATGCATCTGAACTTAAAAACATAAAAGAAATTAAGAGATACGCTCACGCACCAGACGCTTTCCTTGACATGAAAAATGGAAAAGTAGACGCAGTAATTAACGATGACGTTGTTTCAAAGCCCATTGTTGCAAGTGATCCAACATCATTTAAGATTGTTGGAGGGTTATTAACAGTAGAGCAATATGGAATTGCAATTCCAAAAGACAACGAAGTATTACTACAAAAAGTAAATGCTGCTCTTAAAAAACTCAAGCAAGACGGAACATACGATCAGATATACAATCAATACATAGTCAACTGGTCAGAAGAATAAATAAAAGAAAAAGGTGACCGAAGTGGTGGGACTTGGATTTCAAATTGATTTATTTGTAAGAATTTTACCGGAATTACTCAGAGGTGCAGCGATAACAATTCAATTAACAGCATTCTCTGTAGCCATTGGTACATTAATTGGACTATTCATGGGTATGGCAAGAATCTCTCATTACAAGATATTCAGCGTACCTTCGGCATTTTATGTAGAATTTATTCGAGGAACACCACTTTTGGTCCAAATAATGATAGTATACTATGGATTACCTGCTTTAGGAGTTAACCTTGACCAATATACCTCAGGAATACTAGCTTTATCCATTAATAGTGGCGCGTATATCGCAGAGATATTCAAAGCAGGAATTAAATCAATTAAGAAGGGACAAACGGAAGCCTCAATTTCTTTAGGTTTAAATTATATGCAAACAATGAGGTATGTAATATTGCCCCAAGCAACTAGAAACATACTTCCAGCTTTAGGTAATGAATTTATCGCATTGTTAAAGGATTCTTCACTGGTATCAGTTATAGCAATATCCGAACTATTAAGAAGAGGTATGATAGTATATTCTAGAACATACGATGCATGGACACCACTTTTAGGTGTTGCATTAATATATCTATGTATAACTATTCCACTATCAAGGGCAGTTCAATATATCGAAAAGAGGTGGGAAATCCATGATTAAAAAGAAAACAGAGGAAAAAAAATCAGAGAAAACTACTAGTACTTCAAACGGAGAAACAATAATTAAAATGACCCATGTTAAGAAATCATTTGGCGACTTAGTTGTACTAAAGGACATAAACTTAGAAGTCAAGAAGGGCGAGGTATTAGTTGTTCTTGGGCCCTCAGGTTCTGGAAAGAGTACCTTAATTCGATGTATAAATAGGTTAGAAAAAATAGATAGTGGAGAAATTCTCGTTGAAGGACAAGACATATACTCAGAAAAAATG
>LNGD01000213.1 GCA_001587675.1 Candidatus Methanofastidiosum methylothiophilum | reverse complement strand
TGTGTAGTCGATGTCAAAGACTGACACGGCAGTTTTGAGTCTGTTCATGCGGTCATTTCTTTCTTCTGATGAAAAGAAATCCGGCTATTACCAATAAGAGTATTCCAATTGCTATCCCGCCGTAAAGGTATACATTGAAAGTTACTAGTTTTATTTCCGGTATTTTATCTGGTCTAGGGCCAGACTGGAGAGATGGGTCAAGTTCAATCATGCCGAGGCTGTATTTGGGATAATCCTGCCCTTCTACTGATTCAGCGATTATGAAGGCTATTTTTTTGCCGTCTGGAGACCATGCCGGCATTTGGTAGGCCACCCTATCATTAGGATGGACAAAGGATTTGAGTATATTACCATTTCGATCCAGAATTGCCAAATCAGTTTTAGAATTAGGAGTAAGATAGATTGAAGAAATGATTTTTTCTCCATCGGGCGACCATGCCCCCCAAAGAACGTAATGGTTTTCGGTAATTTTTTTATAAGTTCCATTATTTAGATTAAGCGAATATAAGTTCATAGGGAATTTGTCTTCTCTTTTTAATAAAGAACTACTACTTGATATGAACAAAAGCTCATTGTTAACGCTCCAACTATCAAGGTTTCTTATAATGTTTGATTTAAACTCTTTGGCTGCTTGATTTTTTTCTATGTCAAAGATTACGTTTTTTTCAATTAACATTGTATATGGGCTTCCAATTTTAGCATAGTAAACATATTTGCCGTCTGGAGACAATACTGGTCTGAAATAATCTTGCGTTCCAATCTCAAGTGTTTTGACAAATGTCCCTTCCTTTGTTAGTATATTCAATTTAGTAGAATTTGCTTCGTCCACTTGAATACAGAGAATATTGTTATTGATTGGATTGATACCTGATAGAAAAGCTCCTGTTGCAATATCTATTGTTTTAAAATTATTTAAGTTAATTTCTCCTAATAATAATGAATCGCCATTCCAGTAGTTAAAATAGATGCTTTCGCTGTCGTTGCTCCAGTAAGGAGGGTAAGATGCATCAGTATCGGTTAATAATGTATACTCCTGATTAGGAGAATTTGGAATTACATAACTCGTATTTATCAGAATTAGAATAAATAAAAAAATAAATTTTTTCAATTTAGTATACCTCCTATTTAAATTATACTTCTACCCATCTTTTCTTTGCTCCAGTTTCTTGCCGCAATGGTCTCTCTGCTAGTTTGAGTTATTTTTCTTTCTAGATTCCAAATATGTAAATATGTCAACATAGTTGTTAGAAGTTTTTTCAATTTCATGATACAATTTAAGGCGAACAATGATAAAGATAATCGAGGGGGTTATGAGCCATAAAACTCTGTGGAGAATGGCATATCCATGACTTCCCCATTCGGCCATATTATCCCCACGACGTATAGGAATAACGACAATGCATAAAATAATGGCCCATAAAATTATTCCCCAATTGCTTAATGTGAATGCTCTAATACTTTTTGTTTTAATGGAAAAAAAAATATCTAAAAAAAGGGAAATACAAACTAATCCAATAAGCATATATACCTGCATCTGGATTGGAAGCATTTTAATCCATCCTTTCGTTATATTCTTTCCAAGTTTGTGTATAAGGTATTACCCCATCTTGGGTAAATACTCCACCTGCGTTTACATAGTCCCATCCCGCATTGGGTCCGTATCTAACATGAAATATGGCATCTGCTATTCTATCTCTCGGCCCTGTTCCTATGATTAAATCATTGAAAGTTTGATAGTTTGACCATTGATTAAACAGATTGGGTATGATTTTGTCAATAACTGCAACACCTGTTTTGGCGGTACCTGCATATGCATATAATACTGATTCAATAGCTATCTTACCAAATAATTCTATATTGGCTTGACTGTTCAATCTATAGTAGTCGTTTGGAGTTAGTCCTGGTGCTACATTAAATCCCATGTTTTTCCATGTTTCAGATATACTAGATCCACCTTTGAAATTGATTGTGATGCCAGAAAGATTGGTGATTACTTCTCCAAATTTTGCAATCCATTTAGCGCTTGTGTGTTGGGCATCAGACCACTCCCAGACAAATGGGCTTCCAGTTGCAAGCAAATTC
>LNGD01000212.1 GCA_001587675.1 Candidatus Methanofastidiosum methylothiophilum | reverse complement strand
AAGGAAACTGCAAATGCCCTTGAATTTGATTTTAAATTATTTGAGGTTGATAAAGAATTATTAGAGAAAGCGGTTGATCGAATAGAAAAAGATGGATTTGCAAATGATGGAATTACATTATTGCACAAATGTGTTATTGAGGAATTTCTTGAAGAGATAAAAGTTGACTTAATAGCTGATGGAACTAGAAGGGATGATAGAAGCCCTAGATTAGAGCTTTCTGATATGAGGCGAATTGAAGACAAGTACAGTGTTTCTTATCTAGCACCCCTTATGGGCATTAGTTACAGAATAATCAAACCCCTATGCCATTCTCTTTTTGTGATAGAAGAAGGACCAACTGATTCAATAAAAAAAAGTGACTATGAATCAGAAATCAAGGACCTTATGAGGCAAAGAGGGATGTATCCTTATGATTTTTTCCCTAAACATGCGCAAAGCAGGGTACTTAGATACAAAGATAGAAATGCATTTTAATAAGCGCCTTTACATATTAGTATTTTAAAGATTATAATTTTTAGTTAAATGTTACCTTTATTGTTTAACATTATTAACTAAAATGAATAAATATATCTTTTGATCAATACTGTTACGGGTGGTGATCATATGGCAATGTTCGATGGAACTTTTGTAAAAGTTAAAAATGAGACGGAACTTGAGATACTAAAGACTATTAAAACAGCACTATACGAAGTAGGATACCCTGGTGGTAAATACCTCGAAAAACTAGAAATTATAACGGTAATCTACCAGCTTTATAGGGCAAAAGATTTGACAAAAGAACTTCAAAAGAGACAAGATTACCAATTTAAAGATTCTGCAAGTGCTATTTATGCAGATTTAGAAGCTCTTTCAAAGGAGTTCGAATACTTAAGAGATCATCCCTCAATTGATGCTATTGATTTTGCTAGAGAGAAACTTTTCCTTGTTAGAAACAAAATTGTTCAACTAGCAAAAAGTGTTGGAGTGACCGATGGTGAGATCTCAAATGTCTTGAGGGAGTATACTCCAAATCCAAAAGAGGATTATACAAGTTACCGTAAAAAAACTTCAATAAGAAGATAAAAACTCTTCTTTAAAATTTTAAGTATTTTTAATTTTTGTTTGTCGCCCACCTAACTAACCCCGAAGTTCATTGTCCGGGTATCCTCTCTTCCTTCGGTAACTCTCGTGGTGGGCTGATCCCCATCATTGTAGCCCCCGAATCATCTTAGCAATTTGCCACATCACCGGGTGACCGTTGATAGGGTATAACCCTTATATTTGCTGTTCCACTCATAGAAGAAATTTTTCCTCTCATGAACCCCTCGCTATAAGGGATAAAAAAAATATATAATTATAGTATAAATATTTACCTATTAAACTTAAATCCACATTCAGGACAAAAGTTTGAAGATGGCAAGACATTTTTTTTACAATTTGGGCACATAAAGTTAGTCAGTTCTGAAGGTTTGAAAGGCGAAACATGAGACATTTCAGCTAATCTTTTTGTCAAGAAATAGACTATAATTATCAATATAGGTAAAAAGAGCAAAGCAAGAATAGTCTGTGTAAATAATACGAAATCAAATAATCCATGGGTAAAAGCTGCAATTACTAGTCCTTTAAGGACAGGATTATTCTTTTTTATTTGTGGTTGAGAAAACTTAGCCTTTCCTAGATAATACCCAAATATTCCTGAAAATCCTGCATGCCCTAGACAACCAGTTACTGCCCTCATAAAGATAAGTGAAGGGCCAAACTGAGAGATATACAAAAAATTCTCAAATGTAGCAAATCCTAAAGCTGCAGTAACTGAATATATCATAGCGTCAATAGGTTCATCAAATTCTTTGGATTTTAGAGCATATACTCGTATGGCAAGATATTTTGATGTTTCTTCAACAGGCCCAACTACTATAAAAGCGGCAAAAAATATCATTAAAATACCAGCTTTTTCAAGAGAAGATGGAACAAAAATTGAGTTTATTATGCCAGCGGGAATTGTAGCCAAAACTCCCAAAAGAAATGTGTAAATAATAATCTTCTTTGGCTCAGGCTCATATTTATCTTTTTTATAAAAAAACCATACCCAAAATATACCGGGCGCAAGTGCTATCGATAGTAGTGTT
>LNGD01000211.1 GCA_001587675.1 Candidatus Methanofastidiosum methylothiophilum | reverse complement strand
AAAGTACTCCCTGGTGGTCTGGGAGAACAACAACACACGGGAACAAACCGGAATTCCCAAGATCTACGCAGATATCGAAGACCTGCATATACTAAAGCCCCACTACGCCACCACAGCTAGTTTTGATGGGAACACCTTTTTGAACATGTAGTCTGTTTTCAGCTTCGTCAATTACGATGCTTCTTGGACCATCAATGACTTCAGGTGTAACCTCCCATCCATCTTTGACATCAGCAGGGAGACAGTGCATGTAGTAAGCATTATTTGTTTTCTCCATTCTTTCAGCGTTACATGTCCATGATTTTTCAGTTTCATATTTCTTAAGCAATGACATAATCTTTTCTTCATCAGGCTTCTTTGTTGGATCCTTTAATGTTGGGAGATAGTTGATACTTGTCCAGCCCTTTGGATAGACAATATCTGCTCCTTCAAAAGCTTCATCCATGTCATGAACAATTTCAAAAGTTGTTCCGCATTCTTCAGCATTTTCTTTAGCATTTTTAAGAATTCTTTCATCAAGCGGGAATTCCTTTGGATATGCTACGGTAACATCCATATCATATCTTGTCATAAGTTCAATATTAGAATGGGCTACAGCTAGAGGTTTCCATGGACTTGGAGCAGTTGCCCAGCTCATTACAAACTTCTTGCCTTTCAAATTATGCGGACCGAATTTCTCTCTTAATGTCATAAGGTCACACAATGCTTGGTGTGGGTGGTACATATCACAATCCATATCAAGAACTGGTATAGAACAGTATTTTGCAAAGTTTCTAATCATCTGGTTTCCAGCACCATATACCATATTCACTGGCTTACCAAAAACTCTAATAGCTAGACCCTCTCCATATCTGTCAAGAACTTGTGCAGTATCTTTTACTCTTTCTCTACCTGGTGCTGACTCTAATGAGTCAATTGGAGTATAGGATGTTGAAGAGTCCAAGAATTGTGCATGGCCTCCTAGTTGGGTCATACCTACTTCAAAAGAGTTTCTTGTTCTTAGAGAGGAGTTGTAGAACATCATAAACAAGGTTTTTCTATCGAGAATCTGGGGCATGTGCCCACAGGCCCACATCTCTTTTAATCTGTCGGCAATAGCAAGAACTGTATCAAGTTCTTCTTTTGTCCATTCTTGTGTTGATATCATATCTTTTCCAGCTAACTTAGTTGCAGGACATACCATTTAAATTCCTCCTTATTCCTAACATGCTTTTGAAAACCGGCATGTTGGACATCTTATTATTGCAGTTGTTCTATTTAAGTCTTTCGTTCAATCATGATTATATATTTAAAAAAGTAATTAATAATCGATTTTTTATATTAAATCCAATTATTATTTACTATATTAGGTATAAAATAATTTAATATTATAATTTGTATTAAGAAAGCCTAATATTAATCTATTCAAAAAATAATATGGAATGCCATAAAGTCATCGATTCATTCTTTCAAAAAATTTTCAATTTCTTTTGATATCCTTTTTTTGTCAAAATTTGGCATATCAAACCCAGCACCTATTTCTTTTAATGGGGGAAGTCCTCTTTCTTTAATACATTCTTTTACAACTTCCATAAATATCCCTGGCATTTGAACTTGAGGATATTCACCTTCTTCTATTTCTGGTTTACCGCCCCATCTTCGATCTGAGCCGCTATAACGGATTCCACACGAAGGACTCCCATCTAATCCAATTAAAACTACTTTACACCCATCTTTAATAAATGCTTCAACTTGGTCCATAGTTGGGATTATAGCTTCTTTACATATGGCTCTAAATTTAGCATTGTCATATTGTTCTCTTACATACCACCATCTCTTAAGTCCTGCATATACAGTTTCTGGGCATGGGAGTTGTAGAATTCCGTATTCGTATTTATGTAATAACTCTATTAATTCCCATAACATATCTGGAAAAAAAGCAAATCCATTCACTTTGGCATTTTGATTTAAGAGGCAATTTGAAACAAGAGCAACCTTTTTTCTTCTTCTATCAGCTTCTAACAATTAACCACCATTATTATATTATTTACCTTCTTTATATATTTCACTTTTGATTCAATTAATAATAATGTATGATGGACTTAAAGAGCTATTAGTGAATTATTTTTGCTCTAATTTCA
>LNGD01000210.1 GCA_001587675.1 Candidatus Methanofastidiosum methylothiophilum | reverse complement strand
TGCACATAACAAGAAGCTATCTGGAAGTACCATGCGTCCATAAGAGCGAATCGGAGGCATTTGCGACGATTCGCGGGACGCATGGTACTTGGTGGAGCGGCGCGGCTAGCGCCGCGAAACCCGAGGAGCGCGCCACAGGGCGCGCGACGCAGCAGATAGCGTAAGTTATGTCGCTGATTTTTCTTGGTTCACCCAACATCGCCCGAGCCAGGAGGGCGAGGGCGATTACCTTCTTATCTCTATATTTTCTACTTCTTATTCTGGCAGATAATTATCATAAATTTTCTATTTCATTCTTAAAATTATCCATCATTTGAAAGACATTAGAATATATTGATTCAAAGGTTTCTTTTGCAATAGGAATGAGTTCTCCATGGGCTATTTGGTTTCTATTTTTTAATAAGACATTATCAATAAAAAACGTTTTGCTCTCCCAGTAGTAGTTAAAAGAAATACCACATATTGAAAATATTTCTCTTAGAGTGTCTGTTGTAACATTTGATTTAGTATCAACGACGTCGTCAGGGTCGTATTTGGGTTTCCCATTTCTTTCTGTTATTAGCTTTATCAGTTCTATATAATTTATATAATCATTTGCCTTAGAAACCCTCTTGATTTCTTTAAAATAATTAATTGCAAGTATATTCTCTTTCTGTTCTAATAAAGGCTTGGCCTTAAAAAGAACCAATTTAAGAAATGCGGTACTTGCTAATTTTATATACCCCTCAAAATGAGAATAAATTAATGGTATGGCCAATCTATAAAAGACTTCGAGTTCATGAACTCTTTTAAGTGAAAGTCCAATAAATTTAAGTGTTGTTAACTCATGCTTTCTTTTTGCAAGATCATTATCAATTATATCTTGAAGTTCATTATGTGAACGAACTTTCATTTGTTAAAAGACTCCCGACCAATTTTTAACGTTGTACTTAGCCGAGTTGAAGCACGAACTCCTGAACCAGAAGTTCTTACAAAGGTAGGATTAACAAACAACCCTCTATGAACCTCAATTACTTTACCGTCTTCAATATCATATGTATCATTTTGATAATGATATCCAAGCCCTAAAGCCATTATTTCGAAAACCGATATAAGCAAAGCCCCTAATGGTTTATTCTTACTTGGGTCATATTTTTTGAAACTATCTTCACCTAACGAAGATGATAATTTAGAAAATGTCTTTTTGAATATCTTTTTCTCGATCTCAAAATTAAAACTGGGATCTGAACACTTTTTTACAATTTCATCATCTAGTAGTGTAGAAAGATCGTTTATCTGAACTATCTTCTCCAGATCATAATTCCTTAAAACTATGAATCGTGTTAGTAGTTCTAGATCATACTGCTCATCTAATAATCTATCACTTAGACTTATACAACTTAAGAAACAATCTTCTTTAGCCAAAGAACTTAATTCTTGGAAAAAAGTTTTATTGATCATAATTATCAAACAATTTCTTACTTCTTGATCAGTAGCTAATGATCCACCAGTGTTCAATCGTTGAAATAATTCGTATTTAGCCTTGCTATCACTTTTATTCAATACAATATTTATATCTATTCGTGCTCTTTTTATTTTTAGTTTAGCTTCATCAGTCAGTACTATCGAAGGATCTTCTGAAGTCCATATTTTTCCATCCAAGCTAGGAAGATATTTTGTTTTGGATAACCTTAAAGTTTCTAACTTTATACCATCTGGACCTATTAATTCCCCCATTGTTTCAAGAATAGTTGATATTCTTTGTAGTCCATCAATAACTTCCCACTTCCCTTTACTATCTTGAAAAACAAAAATTGAAGGTATTGGAATACCTAATAATATTGATTCGATGAATCTAGATTTTTGATCCAATGTCCATCGATAAAACCTTTGAAATTCGGGATGAATATTGAGTTCTCCATCTTTATACATAGATGTTAATTCGCCAATTGACATAGAATATGAGTCTGTCGCGATTTCTTGGCTCCTCAATGTAATTTCGTCATTCAGAGACATGTTTCCTCCAATGAAAGTCTTCATATTCAAATGCTATTCATCTTTCCGCGCCAGGGACGGCGCGGAAACACTAGCCTGTAGCCGCCAAGAAAAATCACTGCACATAACAAGGAGCTATCTGAGGT
>LNGD01000209.1 GCA_001587675.1 Candidatus Methanofastidiosum methylothiophilum | reverse complement strand
TGGATTTACGAAAAAACAACATAACAGGAAAAGAGGCTCAAGAACTGTTAGAAGATGCAGGGATTACAGCAAATAGAAATGTCATTCCATACGATCCAAAACCACCAAATGTTACTTCAGGGCTTAGAATTGGTGTTCCCGCAATAACTTCAAGAGGAATGAAAGAGCCAGAAATGAAACAGATAGCCGTAATGATAAACAATGTCCTTAAAAATAAGGATAAATGTACAATTGAAAAAGTCAGAAGTGAGGTAAGGGACCTCTGTAAAAAATTCCCACTTAATCTATGACAGCGATAATATTGGATGGGCTTGCCTTATCTCAAAAAATAAAAAATGAACTTTCTGAAAAAGTTCGTGAATATAAGAAAAAAGGGTCTTGTCCTAAGCTGGCTACTGTACTGGTAGGCAATGATCCTGCCTCAAGAGTTTATGTTAATTTGAAGAAAAAGGACTCTGAAATTATTGGTATAGATTATGAAGAGTATTATTTTGAGGATATTTCTGAAAAAGATCTTTTAGCCCTCATCGATGAATTAAATTCTAGAAAGGATATTAATGGTATTCTTGTGCAGATGCCTTTACCTAATCATATTGATAGCAATACAATATTGGAGAGAATAGATCCATTAAAAGATGTAGATGGATTTAGCCCAATTAATGTAGGAAGGATACTACTTAAACTGTCAGACTTGTTTCCATGTACCCCCAAAGGTGTAGTCAAAATTCTCGACGAATATAAAATACCTATAGAAGGCTCTGATATTACTATAATTAATAGAAGCAATATTATTGGAAAACCTCTTGCAGCGATGTTAATTAATATGGGTGCAACTGTAACGGTAGTTCACAGTAAAACTAAGAATATAAAAGAAAAAACAAGAAATGCTGACATTGTTATCGTTGGAGTTGGCAAAGTTGATTTCCTAACTGCAGACATGATAAAAGAAAAGGCTGTAGTAGTTGACGTTGGCATAACTCGTAGTGAAGAAGGTATTGTGGGGGATGTGAAATTCGACGAAGTTAGTAAAAAGGCATCTTATATTACTCCTGTTCCTGGAGGAGTCGGTCCAATGACTAGAGCAATGCTTCTGGAAAACCTTATATTATGTTACCAAAAACAGAAAGACTGTGCAAGATGACTTTTTAGAATCTCTAAAAATTATTGGTTCTAAACCCGGACTTGAGAGATTAAATTCAAAACTTGGTCTTGAGAGAATTAAATTTCTTCTTGAAAAAAGTGGAAGAAAATGGGAGAATGTCCCAGTAGTTCATGTTGCAGGAACTAATGGCAAGGGCTCTGTAGTAACTTTTATTTCAAATATTTTGTCCCAGTCCCATTATAAAGTTGGAACTTACATATCACCTCACTTGATTGACATATATGAGAGAATAAAAATTGGCGACATAAATATATCTTCAGAAAATTTTGATAAGATTCTTTCAGAAATAAAACCTTATTGTAAAGAAGCAGAGGCCATAATGGATATTGGCAGCCCTACCTTTTTCGAAGTTCTTACAGCAATAGCCATAATATATTTTTTAGATAATAAAGTAGACGTGATTGTTTCAGAAGTTGGCCTTGGAGGTAGACTGGATGCAACTAATTTGTTAAATGGAAAAGCAATAGCAATTACTAACATTTCCTATGATCATCAAGAAATCTTAGGCAATAGTCTTGAAGAGATATTAGTAGAAAAGGCAGGCATAATAAAAAAAGGATCAATTGTATCGTCTTGCGTAGAACAAAAACTTACAAATTTACTTGAAGAGATTTGCATTGATAAAGAAGCTTCACTAAAGCTAATAGGTAGGGATTTCAATTTCATAGAGAAAAAAATTGATAATGAGGGTTCTGTTTTTGATTATAAATCTAATGATAATTTTTTTAAAGATATCAAAATTAAAATGCTTGGCAAACATCAAATTGCTAATGCTTCATGCGCTATCAGTTTAGCTGAAACTATGATTATCAATGGATTTGAGATTTCTGAGAGTAATATCCGGAAAGGACTTGAAAAATCAATATGGCCAGGAAGATTTCAAATACTTAGAAATAAACCAATGATAATAGTAGATGTTGCACATAATATTGCCGGTGCGAAATCTCTATCAGAAACTTATAATAGTCTAT
>LNGD01000208.1 GCA_001587675.1 Candidatus Methanofastidiosum methylothiophilum | reverse complement strand
TTCCTCTCCACATTCTGGGCAAGAATATTTCTTTACTTCTGCTTCCCACCTATTGTCGCATTTTAGGCATATCTTTCCACATAGCACTTCTTCCCTTATGTCTGCCAAAGCTCTTTCTTCTATCTCCATCTCTACACCTAACATACAAGGGAGACCCGTACTATCTCTTTTTCCCCTTCTGGTTCTTCGTTCCATAATGAATTATAACACCTTGGATCGATACACCTGTACCCAAATAGTTTTTCCCCACAGTCAGAACACTCATCGTCAAAAGATTCTCCCCCGTAGACTATATCGAAGGTCTCTTTGACAAATTTTGAGAATTCTTTCTTGATTTCTTCCCGTTCTTCTTTACCAATGTCTTTTGGACTGTAAGGCAACTCTAGACTATACTGGCACCCATTTATTCCAACTGAAGGGTCCCCTTTGTCGTACACAGACAGTTTCATTCCCCAATAAGGTTTAACATATCTCATATCCACATATATTGGTAAGGCATACTTAAACACTTTCACTTTCCCCAACTCTACTTTTCTTGGGTATTTTGATACACCTTGGGAATATATGTAGTACTTATTCCCCATTTTTACTTCTTCGGATCCTAATAGGTTCCCTTCTACTTCTTCGTATTTGGGAGGGGTTTTTCCCCTCATAGCATATATGCTTTCTTGTTCTTTTGATATTGGTAATTGTACTAATACCGTTCTCATTCTTTCATCTCCTTTAAAAACTTAGAATGGTCCACATTTTTCGACCTAAACATATCTTTGTTGTAATTGCATATTAAGTAATGTAAAACTGCCCCAAAATCATCCATTATGTAATTGATCTTGTATGCTAATTTTTCCATTCTTACGAGGTACTCTTCTGACTTTTTAATATATTCTTCGGACTCTTCGTTTCCCCTCCTCTGTTCGTTGAATAAGTCTCTACGGATTGTATTTAATGCCATTATTTCTTCCCTTATCTTCTTTATGTCTTTATCGTACTCTTCTTTTGGTAAATTCCTTAATTCATTATCATAAATCCTATATACTGGAACTTCTTTCACTCTTTCAACTCCTTGCATATGCACCCTTCAATATATTGTCCATCCCTTAATTTTATTTCTCCACAGTCATTGCAAAACTCTAAATTTTCGTGGTCTATCTTCACTTCCCTTAATTGCCTCTCGGCCCATATATTCCATTGGTCCCAACAGATATATCCATCTGTTTCTATTATTAAGTATGCTGTCAATCTCCCATTTTTTGTAATTGTGAATGGGATGTCTAAGGAAATATCATTTACAAAAATCTTGTCTCCCTCTTTTGCAGACAATCCATTGTATAACTTTTCCAATTCTCTTTCGTCCTCTATTCCCTCTATTATTTCGTCTAAGTCTTGGATTTCTGTTTCGTACTCTGGTATTAGCCTCCTTAGCAACACTCTTGTACCTTCTATTCCCCCTCGCATATCTTTTATTGCAGACTCTTCATTAGATATATTCATTCTCCCACCTTTATATCCACTAATGCTTGTTCCTCTCTTGGGAGTAATTTGTATATCTCTTGCCTCCAACTTTCAAATTGTATTGTCGTTGGTAGATTTTTATATACTGATCTTAATGTAGAAAAATTGATATTTTTTAGTAATTTACTTTGCCCCTCACTTGGATACCTATTCTCAAATATATACCCTAAAATTATGTCTTCCAATAATTCTTCTGGAATTGCCCATTTCCTGTTCAACAATGTTTCTAGAAATATCTTTGATGCCCTTAATGCTCTTCTCGATTTATTCTTTACATAGTGCCCCCAACATCTTAAGAATTCTTCAGGGTCGCAATTTTTCTTATTTAGTAGGACTCCAATCCCATTTGGGTTCCATCTGAATAATTTATATACCATCTGCTTTGGGATATTTTCATTCGTTTTTATCATTATGTCCCCATACCTCTCTTCCCTGTAATCCTCATCTTTTAGTAGTTCGTCTAGAATAATGCTGTTTGAAGTTGTTCCTGCTAGAAATTCCTTGTCCCTTTTATTTAGCATTGAGAGGATATCCCTTATCTCTTCTTTTGATTCTGAATTCAATATTTTTACTTTTTTATGTATTCTCTCGTTTTTAACTTGGCATTGGTTTAAAATTTCTTTATTTGATTGGTAGTCAATTGTCTTTGTAATGTTA
>LNGD01000207.1 GCA_001587675.1 Candidatus Methanofastidiosum methylothiophilum | reverse complement strand
AATAATCCTCTACAAGGCACAACTTTTATTTTGAAGCTTAAGCGAGCAATTATTGCCCAATATTAAAAAGAAAAATATAAATAAAAGGATTTTATCTTACGATTGTTACTCTATAAGGTGAGTATTTTACTACATCATTTGCTACATGCCCCATAAGAAGACTTTTTATTCCAGTTAAGCCTTTTGTGCCCATAATAATATGATCACATTTTTCGTCTTCCGCTGTTTGTATAATTGTATCAACAACTCTGCCTAATTTTAGTAAAGTTTTTGCTTTAATTCCATGTTTTTCTGCAAATTTAGTCATTTCTTTTAGAACATTGTTTCCTCTTCTACATATTGGATCTTCAAGCATACAGTTGAGCTGCTCTTCAAAAAATGGGGAGTATCTTTTAATGTCGTCTGTTCCTTTTATTTTATCTTTCCATTCAGGAGTAAACCTATCCATACCTTCATATGTTAATTTTTGTTTGTCTGCATCAACAACATGCAGCATTACTATTTTTGCTCCTGTTTTGCTTGCTACCCATGATGCATATTCTACCGCTTTTTGAGATGTTTCCGACCCATCTACTGGGATCAATATTTTATTTATAGGTTCTCCATTCATAATATCGCCAATACTAAATAGAGTAACCTCTTTATAAATTTTTTGGTTTCCTAATTTTTTTAGCAATATCTAATTCTTATATTACATTATTATAAAAAGGCACTTATACAAACATCCGGTGACTTAAGGCCTAAAAATAGTAAAAAACTAAAAATTAAATAAATATCTAAAAACTAATCAATAAATATAAAATAACAATATATTTAAACTAAAATATGTAACAAATAAATAGAAATGATGCGGGGGAAGGGATTCGAACCCTCGAAGACCTGCGTCACCGGATCTTAAGTCCGGCGCCTTAGACCATGCTCGGCAACCCCCGCATTGAAAAATATCTAAGTCTATCTCTTATAAAATTACCTGATAATATAAATCTTTAGGCAATTGGTATTAACACATTTATATCCATCTCTTATGTTCCCTTCTTTATCATGAATTGTAATTCTTCTTATAACTGATCCACAAACTTTGCAATTTCTTTCTCCAAAGTTGATATAGTCATACTCTTCTTCGTCTTCTTCCTTTTCATCTTCAAAATCAATGTCTTCTCCAGATATATCCCTATTTATTATTTTCAATTCTCTTTCTAGTTTTGAATCTTTATTTTGTAAAACGTGTTTTTCTTCTGTCACTTCATCTTCTGGTTTTAGATTAAGCATCTTTGCTAGAGTTGTAAATGTTGCATAATTACTATACTCGATTACTAAATACGAACCATTTGGTGCATCATCGAATGATAGAATAGCATATTCTTCTTCAATTTCATTCTTTAAATAATTTTTAATCTTATTAATAATTGATTTCCTTTGAAATTCGACATCTTTATTTAGAATTAGATCCTCATTAATGTAAATTTCTCTGCCTGCAGTGTAAAATTCTATTCTAATTTTAGTAAGGTCTTTAACTACTTTATTTATAGCCTCTTCAACTGTATATGGCAGGGCTTCAACTTTTCTCATATACATGCTTATATTTCTTAGAATTTAAGGTTTTCAATCATTTACCTCCGCATCAGAGTTCTCAATTAGATTGAATAAGGTCTTTTTCAAATTTGTCACTGTATCAAATTTGTCTATTTCATTAGGATAAATCCACTCAAAAGTGTCATGCTCCCAATCAATTATAATTTTAGTACCTTTGAATGAGAATAAAAAAGGATTTATTGACCAGATAGTATCATTTACTTTATCCTCTATCTCAAATGGCATACCTATCTTTAACAGTTGCAAATCCTTACTATCAACTGCCGTTTCTTCTTTTATTTCTCTCAATGCCGCTTCAAGACTGTTCTCATCTTCAATAAATCCTGAGATTCCAGCCCATTTTCCTCTAAAAGAACCAACTTTATTACTCCTTTTAAGAAGTAAAACCTTGCCATCTTTGAACAAGAATGATGTAACTATATTCTTTTTATTCATAAAAGAAAGAAATAAACTTTATTAAAAAAAGTATCTAAAAAACTGGGGCAAAAGAATGAATTTATTGCTTTCTAGCCTTTCTTTTCATTCTTCTCATTTTCTTCTTAACGTGTCTCCAGCGCATTCTGCCTTTCTTTTTCCATTTTCGTGGC
>LNGD01000206.1 GCA_001587675.1 Candidatus Methanofastidiosum methylothiophilum | reverse complement strand
CAGGTTCAATAGATTCCCTAAAACAGGAGATAACTAAACTAAGGGATGATAATTCAAAATTATCTGAGAGGATATTGGAACTTCAGAAAAGTGTCGATAGCTACAAGACAGAAAATCAGGAGCTAACTACTGAGATTGAAAATCTAAATAAGAGGCTTCAGAAGGCTGATGAAGATAGAGTCGTTTCAGAGCGCATCTCAAATAACTTCTGGCAGTTTTCATGGGGACTTACAATACTGTTACCAATATTATTGCTATTCTTCGCAGAGCTAAGGACAAAATCAGTCATCACTTCAACACAGCTTTTGATAAGCTCGATAGTTGGAACATTTGTTGTATTCCTGATACTGTACATACTTTTCATAACTTAATTTTTAATAAGTGAGAATTATAAGGAGGGTTTAGATGAATAAGAAAGTTTTATTGCTGGGATTGATGTTTTTATTTGGAACTTTATTTGTAAATCAATCCCAAGTTAGGGGAGAAAACTTTGTTTATACATTTGGCGTTTCTTCAGACACCGTTGATTTAGATACTTTTGCAAGGATCAACATATTAACTGATGCCAACATCGACAAGGACTATACGTATGTTACACATCAGGTCGTTCTATCAGATGCACCTCCACAGATCACATTTGAATCTAATTTACCAAAGAATCTCATCAGTAGCATTAACCTAAGCTACAGGGATTCAAATTCCGCATGGAACAACGTGATAGTTACATTGGATTCAAACTCAACAAATGCAAGATTTTCTCTTGACACAGAAGGCAAAAGAGGAGTTTCAGACTATCAATTCAATCTGATATATGTAATAAACAGCAGGAATGTTTACAATCTGGAGCCCAATATACTGCACTCATTTGATTTCATAATTTCAAATAGATTAGGGCCGGATGATCTAGCTACCCTAACAATAACAATCCCAGAAGAGTTTAAACCCTTTAACTCTCTTGGCTGGAGATTGCAGGGCAACAGGTTCTTTTACTCAACAGCAATTTCAGACCAATCAGATGTCAGTGCAATCTTTTACTTGGAAGAGTACTATGGAGATTCAATTGAATCCCTAAAGAATGAAGTCACAAAACTGACACAGGAAAATGCAAAACTGACTGAGAAGATAATCGAAATGCAGACATCAGTTGAAAGCTACAGGGTAAAAAACGAAGAGCTCACCACAGATGTGAAAGACCTAAAGGATGAGCTAAAGCAGTCAAATGAGCAGCGAAAGCAGTCTGAATCAGCATCTACCAGCTTTAGATACCTCTCATGGGGATTGACACTATCACTACCGGGTATGCAGTTTTTACTAAATGAGCTCAGGGAAAAGAATAAGATCAGCCCAACACAGCTTCACCTGGGAACGGTAGTCGGTACATTCATTGTGTTCATAGCGCTATATGCAACACTATTTATTTAATTTTTTTAAAATATAAATTAAAAATAAAAATTTATTTTGGTTTTCCGAATCCAAGTATCTTCATAAAGGAGAACATTGGGTGTGGTTCTGGAAGTATCGTCACTACAGGCTTTTGGCAGCCGGCATATTTAAAATATACTTTTCCTTGTTTTACAGCTCTATATGTTACTGTAAGTGTTCCTGTTCCGGGGTCACATTTTGAACTCACCAAAATAGCCTTGTCCGAATTTGTTTCATCTTCATTTTGTAATACGATATGTGTAGGATCTACGGAACATGAACCTGGTTCATACTCAATTGAAACAATTTTAATGAATTCGCCTACATGTACAGTATCATTAGTAGCATAAAACTGTTTAACACAACAGCCAAAAACAGAACTGATTCCAATTATACTTACTAGTAAAACTAACGAAATTATTGCAACTGATAATTTTTTCATTATAAAGCCTCAAAGAAATTTTAGGCCAAAAGTATATATAGTTATCGGTAACTAATTCACATTTCTTTAGAAAAAATGAAATAAAAAAATTATTCGTCTAAAGCGATCATTACTTCAGTTGATTTTATTATTACTTTAACCTTCTGCCCTTCTTTTAGACCCAAAGCCTCAACGGCTTCCCTTGTTATCATAGAAGTAATGACTGCAGGTTTAGTCACCTCAACTTTTACAGTTGCCGCAACTTCTCCCTTTTTTATGCCTTTTATTACGCCTTCCATACTGTTTCTAGCACTAATTATCATTTTGCCACCAATAAGTAAATTAGAATTTAAAGTATTTAAGATATACGACAA
>LNGD01000205.1 GCA_001587675.1 Candidatus Methanofastidiosum methylothiophilum | reverse complement strand
ACTCCATGAACTTGAACATCCCAATTGTGTTAGGGCCTTTATTCCGATCATAGAAGAACTAGAGCCTGAAGTACCCACAGCGCCAGAAGAAACACCTGCAGAGCCAAAGCCTGAAGATGTAATGCCCCAAGAGCCAATCGAAGATATATCAAGACTACCTGCAGAACAAAGGCCTGACTTCGATGCAAAGGACCTAGATACACTAGACCAATATTCGGAGAGCGACCAGGGCATGAATGATATGTTGAGGGGCCTTGACGAAGGATACGATAAAGAAAGAGCAGAACAAATGCTTAAAGATATGAGGGAAACTTTTGAGAAGGATGGGAATATCTTAAAAGAAGATGTAAGGGTATTTAGAGGAGTAGATGAACAATTCTTGCAGAAATCTGTTTTAGATATGGAGGATGGAAAAACCTACTTTTATGATCCTGCCTTTTTAAGTACCTCAAAAGATATCAATGTTGCCCTAGACTTCGCTGCAAAGAATGAAAGTGCAATAATGGGTGATAGTCCAATCACTCTCATGGATATAACAATTCCCAAAGGAAACAGGGCCGTCTACATCGGGAATTTAAGACGTTGGAAACAAGACGAACTTTTAATGCAAGAAAAATCAATAATGAAATTGGTAGAAACAAAAATAGTCCCGATCACCAAAGCAGAGAAAAAAGCATTATTAAAAGAGGGAATATTTAGTGTAAAAGATATCCCCAAAACTAAAAAGATATATGTAGTAGAAGTTATAGAAAGTCTAGCCGGGATATAATGAAAAAAAACGATAAAAGATTTATTGCAGGAAAAGGAATGCAAGTAGCAAAAAATCTCTGCGAAATGTGCGCCAGGAAAGATCCAACCGAAAATAAGTGCGAGGCCTTTCCATTAGGGATCCCTCAAGAGATTTTAAGCATGGAATTCATACATACCAAGCCATTTCCAGGAGATCATGAAGTTATCTTTTTATCAAAAAATAGGCCCCTAATTTAACATTTTTTCACACTTTTAATGACCAACTATTTATAGTAGTTTCAAGATATATAAGAACGATGCAAATAAATGCAACGAGGAGGGACCACTATTTTTGAACATGATGCTATAATGGAAAGGCTAGAAGATATAGCCATAGACAGATACCTCCCGATGGATGTTTATAAAAAATCGCTAAATGATTGGGAAGGGATCCCCATAATTTATGCGCAAGAACACCCTGACATGACTCTTTTAATCAAGGATCCCGAAAAAGCCCTAGAGAAAATCAATGGAAAAGTGATCGGAAAGGTCACCAAACCAAGGATAGTCGAAGAGGGGCAGCCAAGGGTAGAGGCCACATACATCTGGAATGATCCAGAAGTCGAAGAATTATACAAGAATGGAACAATCGCAACTTCAACAGGATCCTTCTGTGAAAGCATAGAAGATCCAGGATTACCAAAGGGCGTCAAGCGCCTAGCCGGAAAACAAATCCCGAATCACTTGCTAGTTTTCAAACGTGACGAACAAAATCTGCCCAAAGATAAAGGAACTTATATCCTAAATAAGGAGGAGATCAGTTTGGCAGATCAGATAGAAAATAAAGGGGCCACAATAAGCAAAGAGAACGCTTCAGAATTGCGGGGTATATTGGATAAACTCCAAGCGCTATTCAAGAAGATGACCACAACTGCAGAAGAAGAACAAAAGGAAAGCGCCCCTGAAAAAATAAAGAAAACTCTCGATAAAGAGGAAGAAAAGATGAAAGAAGAAATGGAGGCCCTACGCAAGGAACTCGAAGAAAAGAACAAATCACTCGCAGAGCTCCAGGCTAGGGTAGATGACCAGGCAAAATCCATCGAGGCCTTCAAGAAAAAGGAAGATGAACTCAAACAGAAGGAAATGGAAAGATCATGGGAAAGTGTAAAAGCTACATTGCCCCCAGGATTAACCCATAAAGAGGAATCCGAAAAAGAGCTTAAAGAGCTTTATTTCAACAAGCCTCATGAGTTTATCGCAAAGGTATCGGTGATTAAGCCACAGAAGGAAACTTCACCCGAAGGTGAAGAACACGCATTCAAAGAGAATGCAATATCCGCAGGAAGGACTGTAGGGTATTTTGACATGAATAAAAAGGAGTATGTGAGATGAAATGGTAGACTACGGAATTATAAAACCAAGCAATAGGATCCTTGAAAGAGGAACTCCAACAGTAATAACTTCCCACAACATAGAAACTGCCACCAATATGTACGCAGGAAGGCTAGTCCAGAAG
>LNGD01000204.1 GCA_001587675.1 Candidatus Methanofastidiosum methylothiophilum | reverse complement strand
TTTCATAGACTATTGATTTATATGATAGTTCATTAATCGATATAGATATATCTGGTTTAGAAGTCACATTATTAGTAATATTTTGTATATTACTTTCTTTATTACTTGGAGTATTTAGTATTTGGCTAGAAGCTGTATTTTGATAATCTATTATATTTAGAACGTAAGTAGCTACATTATTATTTTCATTTTCTTCATTTATACTATTTCCATAGTCTGGAACAAAATATATTGTGTAGTTGCCAGCCATTTGTGGTATCCACGAGAGGGTAACTGTAATTTTATTTCCTACATATAGAGAGGATACATCAGACTTTCCGAGAATTTTACCGTTATCGAGAGACCCCTCGAAAATTGCAAATGAAAAACTTCCTGCATTCTTTTTACCTATATTAGTTAGAGTAATCTTCATTATTATTTGATTCCCAACTTCAGTCTTTCCAGAAACAGTAACTCCTTCCACAATTATATCCGGTTTTCCTTCAACTTCTTGAGGTGTTTCTTTAGAAGGCGAAGTTATCTCCCCCTGCTGAGTTCCAAAAAGTTGAGTTATCATTTTTCCATAAGGTCCTCCATCAATGATCCCTATTCCAACTTCTTTATAAGAGGGATTTAATATATTTGCTCTATGAGCGGGACTTCCCATAAGTGAAGAGTGACCCGCATCAATAGATGGATTTCCGCATATATTTTCTCCTAACGCAATGAAATTATATCCGGCATTTCTTGCCCTATCTGAAGGAGTCAAACCATCTGGATTCACATGATTAAAAAAACTTCTATTTATCATATCTTGGCTATGTGCTCTAGCAGCGGAAGAAAGAGCGGAATTCATAGTAAGAGGTGAAAGCCCCTGTGCTTTTCTTTCATTATTAATTAAAGACAACATGTAGAATTCTTCAGAACTCTCAGAGGATGCTAGGGGCAGCATACTGGCTATAAATATTAATAATAATGGTATGAAAAAATATTTTCTATATTTACCCATAAAAAAATAATCTAGGCTATTCTTTTTAAGAATTACTTAATTAAAACTATGCTAAATTTAGTATTTAATTTTAGAATAGTTGAACAAAGAATTAAAAATTAATAAAATAGAAAAAATTGATTATCTTACGATAAGCTGAGCCTTTTCTGGGTCATATCTCCAAGTTTCTGGAATTCTACCATTTGAAGTGTAGTACTTCCCAAGTCTTCTAATCTTAGACTCTATTAGAGTTAAACCCCTTGTAGAGTGAAGATCATTTGGATTGAGCTCAAGATGCTTCCTCAAGTTGACGGCTCTTGCTATAAGATTGAAAAGGTCCTCTGGAAATTCAGATTGTAAATTATTTTCTTTTAAAATCTGATTGATACTCTTACCAGCAATTAGTCTTACATCAGGGATACCATATTGATCCCTTAATATAATTCCAATCATGCTTGGTCCATGACCTTCTTTTGACATAGTAATTACTAAATCAACAACCTCTTCTGGCCTTTTTTCAACCCAATGTGGCACCGATGTTCTTGGTGGTCTTTTTGACCCGGATTTTCCCCTTTTTCTAGAATGCATTCTTGCCATTTATTCAACTCCATTTTCAAGGTATTTTACCATATTATCCAAGGCTTTTCCTCTATGTGAATAGCTGTTTTTTTCCTCAGTACTCATCTCACCAAATGTTTTTTCACTATTCTCGGGCATGAAAATTGGATCATATCCAAACCCGCCTTTTCCTCTGATTTCCTTAGAGATTTTGCCTTTTGAAACTCCTTCAAATATAATTGGGCCATTGTTGTACAGCCCAATTACTGATTTGAAGTATGCATTTCTATTAGATGCCCCTAATAGAAGTTTTAATATCCCATCGTTACCGATAGTTTCATGGACATACCTTGAGTACGGTCCAGGAAAGCTGTTTAATTCTTCTATGAACAGTCCCGAGTCCTCTAAAAAGAAGGGACTTTTAAACCTTTCGCTACAAAAGTCAAGTCCATATAAAGCTATTTCTTTAAGATCTGAGGCTTGAATCTCAGGATAATCAAGTTTTAGCTGTATTATTTCTATATCAAGATGATTTATTTTTTCTTTTGCTTCTTTAAGTTTTCCTTTATTGCTTGTTATGAAATATAATTCTTTCATAAATATAGTAACAATAACCCTTATAAAAAAATTTCTTAAATCAAAATTAATGGCAGAACTTAAATCAGATAGCGATGCCCAGAAACTTAAAATTATGGTCATTGGAATTGGCGATGATAACTTAAGAATACTCGAGTCAAAA
>LNGD01000203.1 GCA_001587675.1 Candidatus Methanofastidiosum methylothiophilum | reverse complement strand
ATTTAGAACTGGCGACATAGTTTCTTATGAGGTTGACAAATGTGCCTGCGGGAGAACCCATCTAAGATTAAAAGGAATTAGTGGTAGAACTGATGACATGCTGATTATCAAAGGAGTTAACGTGCTGCCATCAAGCGTTGAAGCTGTTGTTAGAGCTAATCCAAAACTAACAGGAGAGTATAGGCTAGTTGTTGATAGAATAGAGCATCTAGATGTTCTTACAGTTGAAGTTGAAAAAACTGCTGGCTATAAAGGGGATCTAAAAGTATTGGAAGGAATTATCCAACGAGACATAAAGGCTGTTTTAGGGATTACTCCAAAGGTGGCTGTTTACGAGGATGGAACTTTGCCAAGAGAAACGCATAAAGCAAAAAGGATAGTTGACAAAAGGAAAAATGTGTGGAAATAAAGAGAAATTTTTCCATGTTTTACCTATTTTTTTACATATTCCTATATATAAGTAAAATACATTATCATTGTTGGAGAGAATAAAATGGATAAAAAAGAACATCCAAAATGCATTAATTGCAATTCTAACTCTCATGTGATACCTATAGTCTATGGCTATCCAACCTCTAAAGACTTTCAGGATTATGAAAGAGGAGATCTTAAACTTGGAGGTATAATAACTTCTGGCCAACAATTCAAGTGGTTCTGTAAGAAATGTGATAGAAATTTCTAATAGATTTAAATAGAAGAAAAGATGAACTTCTATATCATGGAATGGTATTACATAGTTCTATTAGTTTTTTTAGGATTGCTTTTGTTAGCAGTTGCTTTTGTATATCTGTTTAGAGAAAGAATCTTTAACTGGTTAATGGCGACTATACTTGGCGCATATATTATCTCCCCTATAGATTTGTTGCCGGATTTCATCCCTGTTGCCGGCTGGGGTGACGACTTAGGGGCTCTAATTTTTATGATTGGATTTATTATAAATGCAATTAGGATTGGATCTAGAAACAAAAAGGAAAAAAGATCTAGAAAAATTTTAAATAGTTCAAAGACCAATTAGTATTATCTGTTTGAATTAGAAGTGATCAAGATGGACAAAACAGCTATCCCTAAAGAAATCAGAGATAACTATGAAGAAATATTCAATCTTCTTGATGAACTTAAAATAAAAAAAGCACAGAATAAGATAAATGGTCTCATAAAGAAACATAAAAATGATCCATTTTTATTATGGTTAAAGGGATATATTTTTCTTTATGATGGAACAGATAACTTCGAAGATGCAATAAGCAGTTTTGATAAAGCTATTGAAATTGATCCAGATAATGCATTTGCATGGGAGTTTAAGGCCATAGCTTTAAGGTCACTTGGAAGATATGAAGAAGCCATTATATGTTATGACAAATCACTAGAATTTGACCCAATGGACTACTCTGCCATCTACAACAAAGCTGTGCTTCTTGAAAGAATAGGGAAAACAAGTGATGCCCTTGACTACTACTCACTGGCAACAAAGATTGATCCAAAGAATATTCTTGCTTGGGAAAGCATGGCTGACCTTTTGGAAAATCTTGGAAGATTTGATGAGGCGGAACAGTCAAGAAGCAAAATCTATGAAGAATACTCATCAAGAGTTGTTGACAAGGAACCTTCAACTCCGGATGAGTGGGTTCATAAAGGAGAAACTTTGGAAAAACTTGGGAAATATCTTTGGGCAAATCAGTGCTATGAAATGGCCTTAAAAATAGATGAAAATCACCAGAAGGCAAGAGACCTAAAATATATGCTCATAGCAAAACATCGACTTGATACTGAAGCTAAGAGAAATCTCCAACGGTCAATGCCTATTGAAAAATCATTTATTTGATCTATCGTTGTTTAGACTCAATATATTTTGATTCAATATTGTTCTGCATTTTGTTTAGAAGGTAATATAAGTCTTTTATCTCCTCATCGGTCATCCCATCAAAAAGTGGACTTATGAAAGCGATTTCTTCATTGCTTTTGGACTCCCAATATTTCCTGTTCTTTTCAGTTAGTTTAAGTCTCAAAATTCTTTTGTCATTTTCATCTTTATCGATTGAAATAAATCCCTTTTCCTGAAGCTTGAGCGCAATCTGCTTGATATTCTGGTGGGTTGTGCTTAGAGCATCTGCAACTTCAGTAACGGAAGGAGGGTAAGTAAAATACTTTTCTGTGACTGCAATTAACTGCCACTGCTTAGTAGTAAGTCCATCTTCTCTTAGATATTTGTCGCCTATATACTCAAGTCTATTTGAAAGGAAAAGACAGAACTCAGAATACAGGAGACA
>LNGD01000202.1 GCA_001587675.1 Candidatus Methanofastidiosum methylothiophilum | reverse complement strand
ATCACAGCAAAAAGCGCCGAGGGGGAGATTTGAACTCCCGCATCCCAAAGGGAAACCGGATCTCAAGTCCGGCGCACTAATCCTAGCTATGCGACCTCGGCTTAAAGTTACCTCACGTTGATTAGTTTATAAAATTTGTGGGCCGTTAAATCTGAAGCTCATACAAGATTTCAAATTCATTTTTATCTGTTAATTGGTCATGATATTTTATCTCTCCGGTTTTTAAGAAAAGATAATTTTTTTCTTTAGAGTATTTAAGAAATGCATTGTAACTTACTTCATTTAAAGGAGATATAGACACCTGTATTCTATTGCATTCGAGACTCTTGGCTGAATTAACGAAATGATCAATTAAAACTGAGGCATAATTTTTTCCACGGTGGTCCTTTGACACACCAATTTGCCAAAGATATACAAGATTAATATCCTCTGAACTCTTAATACCTGAAATAAATCCTATAATATTTCCTTCTTCAATCATCAAAAAACAAAGACTAGAAAAATAGTTGAATAATATCCAATAAGTGAAAGGAGTATGCAATTCAAGGGGTTTACACTCATTGACAAAAATTCTTATCTTATCAACGTCTTCTACACTGCATTGTCTAATAATCATCTAAATCTTCCTTAAAAAAATATAAAAATTAAAATATACCAAGGCTTGACAATCCAACTCCGAGTAGTATTAACAAAACTGCGGCAAGCACTATGAATGCTATGAAAGCCAATATGAGTGCTAAGAATGCCTTGCCCCATGATGTTCCGAAGAGTGTCTTTACTACCCAAAGGGTAATGATAAAACTCAAGATAGTCCCAAGTATTCCTAATGGCCCTAAAACTGTTCCGAGTATTGTACTTAATATTATTAGAACAAATACACATATAATTGCTTTTCCAAAAGAGGATTCGTCAATTCCTGCAAATTTAGCTCCAATCCATAAGAATACGGCGTCTATAACAATTAATGCGATAAAGCCTATGATGCCTAAAATGCCTAATGCACCTATTGTAAATGGATCAATCATTTGTACACCCAAAATAAAAAACGATATTCAATATTTAAATTTTGTTATACTTAATTGCGAATTTCTTCAAAATACCATATAACCTTATATATTATTAGTACAAGAATATATGTGCTTAGAGGTGTTTTATGGCAAAACATAAATATACAGCATTAATACTTGCAATCTTGGCATTTTCGCTTCCATTTGCCACTTTGGGATACAGCCCTATGTGGGAAAAGAGCTATGATGGAGGAAAAAATGACTATGCAAATAGTGTTGTCTGTGATTACCAGGATAACATAATTGTTACTGGCTCAACCTATCAAAAAAGCTGGGATTATGTAACAATAAAGTACGACAAGAATGGAAATGTGCTTTGGCAGAACGTTGAACAAGAAGACGGAACACAGGAAGCTCATGATGTCGCTGTGGATAAGCAGAACAATGTCTATGTGACTGGAATATCAAGTGGCAGATTCTACACTGTAAAGTACAGCTCAGATGGAAAAAAACAGTGGGCTGAAAAATTTAACATGGGAAGTAATGACAGTGGAGAAGGCGTTGCTACGGATTCCAAAGGAAATGTAATTGTAGTTGGGCACTCATTAATTACAAATCAGTACGATGTCTATACTGTTAAATACGATAAAAACGGTAAAATGGTATGGAAAGTTGTTTATCAAGATGCGCATGATGATTTTGCATACGATGTTGTTGTTGATGCTTATGACAATATTATCGTAGCAGGAATGACAATGGGAACAAGCAGAGTAGATACAGAGAATTCATTTATGGTCTTAAAGTACAATAAAGATGGGAAGCTACTATGGAGGGCCCAATACGATGGAAAACAGGCACATGGTATGGGGGTTGCTCTTGACTTTGAAGGAAATGTAATAATTGCTGGCTATGTTCACAACGGAAATGACTTTGACTACAAGACTGTAAAATTCAATAAAGATGGGAAGCTACTATGGCACAAATCCTACAACGCTGGAAAAGACGATAAGGCATATGCAATTGCAGTTGATAAGAAAGATAATATTGCCATTACTGGATCATCCTACAAAGGCGGGGCATTATACTTTGATTACCTTACTGTAATTTACGATAAGAGCGGGAAACAGATCTGGGAACAGAGACAAGAAATCGGGGAAGATGATCAAGCAAATGGAGTTGCCTTTGACTCAAGAGGGAATGTAGTCGTTACAGGAAGTGTAAGATTAAAATCCTGGGAATTCCACACAATAAAATATAGGAATTAATTT
>LNGD01000201.1 GCA_001587675.1 Candidatus Methanofastidiosum methylothiophilum | reverse complement strand
AATTTTTACCATATCCTAACCTTTCACATTCAAATCTTAAAATTCGTGCAAATATTGAATGAAATGTCCCCATCCATAAACCATCAGCTTTTCTACCAATAAGACCCTTTATTCTTTCTTTCATTTCATTAGCAGCTTTATTGGTAAAAGTTAAGGCAAGGATATTTTCAGGATAAACCCCTTTTTGAATTAGATATGCGATTCTATAGGTTAATACTCTTGTTTTTCCACTTCCTGCACCTGCAATTATCATTACAGGACCATCTATTGCCATAACAGCTTCACGCTGAGCATTATTCAAATCTTTGAGAAAAGGCATTTTACTTTGAAGAATTAATAAAAAGAATTATTAAATGAAAATATCCCCCAATAAAGAAAGAAAAGGGGGTTAAATAAATTAACCCCCCTAAAAATTATTAATCAATTTTCAGATTCTACTTCTTCATTATCAAGCTCCATCTCAACAGACTCTTTCGCTTCTTCCTCTGCTTTTCTTCTTTCATCTTCTTCTGTGGTTACGATAATATTTCTAAATTTCTTTAGACCGGTACCAGCTGGAATTAGATGACCCATTATTACGTTTTCTTTTAATCCTAATAAATTATCTACTTTGGATTCAATAGCAGCATCTGTCAATACCTTTGTTGTTTCCTGGAAAGAAGCAGCCGAGATAAAGCTTTCAGTAGATAGAGATGCAGATGTAATTCCAAGAAGTATATACTCAAATGTTGCAGGTTCAGCTTCTCTAAATTCAATAATCTTTTTATTCCTCCTAGCAAGGTCCATATTAGCTTCACGAACTTTACGCTTATTTACTAATTGGCCATTTTTGAATTTAGAATCACCTTTACTTGTAATATATACTTTAGTATTAAGGCTTTCATTCTCCTCGATGAACTTATTTTTATCAACAAGATCACCCTCAAGGAAATGAGTATCACCTGGATCTACTACTTTAACCTTTTGCAACATTTGTCTTACAATAATTTCTATGTGTTTATCATTTATCTGTACACCCTGCATACGATAAACTTCTTGAATCTCATTTACAAGATATTCTTGAACGTAACCAACACCTTTTATTCTTAATAAATCATGAGGATCTATTGCACCATCAGAAATTCTTTCACCAGCTTTAATTATATCATTTTCTTGTACTAAGATATGCTTTGCAAGTGGAACAAGATATTTTCTAGTATCTTTACCGTCTAAACTTGTAATTATTATTTCTTTTGTTCCTCTCTTCTGAGCACCAAAGCTTACTACACCATCAATTTCAGAAATAATAGCTGGATCAAGTGGGCTTCTTGCTTCAAATAGTTCAGTTACCCTTGGTAAACCACCGGTAATATCACGAGTTTTACCTGAATCTCTTGCTATCTTTGCAAGTACTGTACCAGCGGTTATTTCCATTCCATCATCAACTGTTAAATGAGCTTTTGTCGGGATAGTATAACTTGCAACAAGTTTTTCACCTTTCCAGATATTAATTGTTGGTACTAGGTTCTTATCTTTAGAATCAATTACAACTTTTGATACGTGCCCTGTTTGTTCGTCTGCAGCTTCACGATAGGTGATATTTTCCTTAAGATCTTTATACTCAACTGTTCCTCCATGTTCAGAAATTATCATAGCATTGTAAGGATCCCACTCATAAAGAATATCACCTTTTTTAACCATATCACCATCTTTAACCAACAGATTTGAACCATAAGGAACATCATATTTAAAGATAACTCTATTATCAGAATCTAAAATATTTATTACACCACTTCTTCCGATAACTACTGTTCTTATTGTTTCACCACTATCATGTTTTACTAGTTTAAGACCTTCGTATTTTATCTTTCCTTCAAATCTAGTCGTAATCTGTGATTGAGCAGCAATTAAGCTTGCTGTTCCACCAGTATGGAATGTTCTCAGAGTTAATTGTGTACCTGGCTCACCAATTGACTGAGCAGCAATTATTCCAACAGCTTCTCCTATATCAACGAGTTTTTGAGTAGTAAGATTTCTTCCATAACACATTGCGCAAATACCGCGTTTAGCTTCACAGGTTAGTACTGATCTTATTTCGACGGCTTCTATAGATGTTTCAGCTATTCTTGTAGCAATATCTTCATCAATCATTTGACCAGCTTTTACAATAAGCTCATTAGTTAATGGATCATAGACATCATTAACTGAAATTCTTCCAAGAATACGTTCTGCTAATGGCTCTTTAACGTCTTCACCTTCTTTCAATGCACCAGTTAGAACACCACGAATTGTACCACAA
>LNGD01000200.1 GCA_001587675.1 Candidatus Methanofastidiosum methylothiophilum | reverse complement strand
ATTTGTGAGTAAACACTTTGAGAGCGATGAAGCGAAAAAAATAGTTGAATACTCAATAGGATTTCTTGGTAGCTCACCACATAATACACCATCTTTCTATCATATCATGTCCCACATTGATCTTACACTTGGAGTTTGGTACCCAGAGGGCGGAATGAGGAAAGTTGCAGATTCAGTTTATAGACTTGCAATGTCATATGGCGCAAAGTTTCATTTTGATGAGCCAGTTGAAAAGATAGAAATTGAAGACAAAAAAGCTACACGAGTTATAACTAATAAGAACTCTTACAATGCCGATTTAGTAATTGTTAATGCAGATTATGCCCATGCAGAACTTGATTTAATCGATAAAAATTACAATACTTATTCAGAACAATACTGGGATAAAAGAGTCATGGCGCCATCTGCACTAGTTGCATATGTTGGAGTAGATAAAAAATTTGATGAACTTGCCCACCATACACTTTTCTTAGATAAAGACTGGTCAAAAGGTTTTGATACACTATTTGATCCTAAGAAAGCAGCCTGGCCAGAAAATCCTTCTTACTACGTAAATGTGCCTTCAAAAACAGATTCAACTGCAGCACCAAAAGGAAAAGATACTCTGTTTATCTTAGTTCCTCTTGCGCCTGGATTAAAGGATACGCCAGAAATGAGAGAGCAATTCTACAACAAAATAATGGATAATCTTGAGAATACAATAGGTCAGAATATTAGAGAGCATATTGTTGTTAAGAAAATATTTGCATTGACAGATTTCAAAGAGAGATACAATGCATACAAAGGTACCGCCCTAGGTTTATCCCACACAATGATGCAAACAGCATTATTCAGACCCTCTCACAAAAGCAAGAAAGTAAAAAATCTGTACTACACGGGACATTATACACACCCGGGGATAGGAGTCCCAATGACCTTAATATCATCACAAATAGTGGCAGAGGAGATAATTAAACAATATAAATAATGTGAAGGATTATGGTAGATAAAACACTTTATTCAATATTCAAAGGCGGAAGTAAAACGTACTTTTATAGTACTATATTCTTCCCAGAAAGAGCCAAAGAAGATGTATTTAAATTGTACAGTTTTGTGAGAAAGGCCGATGATTTAGTAGATTCTATACCGCAACAAACTGAAGAATTTTATGAATTTAAAGATAGATATCATGAAGCCCAAAAAGGAGACATTACTGGGGACGTAGTTATAGACTCTTTTGTTGAAGTTTCAAGAAGAAAGAACTTTGAATCAAAGTGGACAGATGCTTTCTTAAAATCTATGGAAATGGATATTACTAAATCTACTTACAAGAATCTAGATGAACTAAAAGTTTATCTTTACGGGTCTTCTGAGGTCATAGGTCTATTTATGGCAAGGATACTGGATTTACACGAATATTCTTTCACTGCCGCAAGGCACTTAGGTAGAGCAATGCAATTTATCAATTTTATAAGAGATATATCTGAAGATTTGTTATTAGGAAGAATTTATTTCTCACAAGAAGATCTAGAAGAATTCAAACTACCAAGTTTGGAATTAAAGGACACGAAAGCAAGACCCGATCAATTTAGAGGATTTATCCAAAAACAGTTAGATACCTACTTCGATTGGCAAAAGAAGGCAGAAGAAGGATTCCCGTATATTCCAAAGAGGTACTTAATACCGATTAAGACTGCATCTGACATGTACAACTGGACAGGTAGAACAATAAGCAAAGATCCTTTTATTGTCTATAAGAAAAAAATAAAACCCTCAGTTCCAAGAATAGTATCGACCATAGCTTACAATTCAATTCTTTTAAGAGAAAGCGACCAGATCAAAGACCTAAGATTAGCCCTTAATTATCTCTCCGACTAGGGGCGATAATTTTGACAAATCAATTGAAATTAATTTTTAAAATTTCAAGATTTAGATTCTGGATATATACTGGTGGAACTTATGTTGTAGGCTACGCCCTTGGATTTAACAATATTTCTGATTTTTTCCGACTTGGCTATTATGTATATTTAATATATTTCTTTCTTCTAGCAAATATCTTCATATATGGTGTTAATGATTACTGGGATAAAGAAACTGACAAAAATAATCCAAAGAAAGAAGAAAAAGAATATAGGGTGGAAGACCAAGAAAGAAAAAGTCTACTTAGAACATTATTTTTTGTCGGACTAATAAGCTTAATCTTAATGGTATTCCAGGACAATATAGAGAGGCTTATTTTCTTGATATTTTTGTTTTTATCCTATTTCTATAGTGCAAAACCTCTAAGGTTTAAGCAGGTTCC
>LNGD01000199.1 GCA_001587675.1 Candidatus Methanofastidiosum methylothiophilum | reverse complement strand
AGAGTTATTACATCACCTCCTTTCTTTTGATATGGGGTTTATTTGGGATATTTAATTGTAACCTGAGCTGTATTTACTAAATTGTAATTTTAATTACAAAGACTCGTTAATTTTCTTGTAGCATCGCTTTGATGTGTATATTAATTAATAAATATCTTACTAACTACCCATTATTATCAGCCGCTAAAGGTCACAATTTCTTCTTCCCTAAAGACAATATAGATAATTACATCTACATTAATTCTGGTTATGAATGTGTTTTGTAAATAAGATGGAGAATAAATTCCTTTTTAAGGCATTAACAAATGTTAGTTATTATCAAATTAATCAAAAGCAATTAGATTTGATATTCGAGAATAATGCAGATCTATATAAAGAATACACTTTAAAATTATGTAATGCTCTTAGATGGATCAGTATCAGGCTAATTGAATCATATTCCGGAAGTGCTTTTGATCGCTTGTTATCTACATTGATATATATTAATAAGACTTTTCAAAACGAGAATAATATCAAGTTAAACCACAGGGAAATTGCCTCTCTATGTGGGTTATCAAGGGAAACAACTACCAAAGAACTTAATAAACTAGAAAAGATTGGTGTATTAAATTCAGGATATGGAAAAATAATAAATATCAATGAAGAGAAACTAAATGAAATGATTGCAAAAAATGCTTTACTGAATAAACTTATAAATTAATTAAACCTCCTGAGGTTTACTTGTATATTTTAAATATTTATTCCAATTAAAATTAGGGTATTTCTTTCTATATTCACTATTAATTCTCTCTTTAAATCTATCTAATATTCCTATTCCCAATCTAGCACCGTTGTTTCTTAATATATCCTGGTAACTACTTTGTGATGAGCCTGGATTTGCTTGTAATATTGATTGTCCCATAGCATCTAATTGTTCAGGTACAAAAGTGTCAACACATAATAATCTAGCTGGATTTTTTGTCTTTGAAGTAATTCCTTTAATTAGTTCATTTGGGAGGAATCCTTCATGAACCCAAAAATTTATTGGTGAAATATGTCCAGTTGTTAAGAATTGATGCATTAAAGTCCACCCCAAAAAACCTGGATGTTGTGGCCCTGGCATCCTATCACCTGAGGGATAAATTATTGCCTCCTGGTTAGCCTCCATTCTATCTACCATTTCAAAAGCAGAATTCATATTTAAAGCTACTCGCTCTTCTGAACTAAGCTGCCCTACCCCAGTTTTATTATCTGCACTTATTAAGCCGTATTGATTAAAGAGATAAAGTAGAGGTTCGGGACCTGATAAAATATTATTTAAACTATTAGCGGATCTATCATATCTTTTAAAAAAGTGTACTGGGGGGATCAAAATAGGTACAGAGTTAGGGATCACTAAGCTCTGAGGCATATTAGCAACTGCCGTAACAATCCCATCTCTATGAAGATATCTTGACAGTTCGTCTATTACAGCACTAACAATGGGTATTTCTGGAAAGAAATAATGGTTCATGATCAGGTTCATTCCTCCACGTCTTTCCTGCTGCAAGCTTTCCTCAGGCATAATTATTTCTGGTGAAGGTGACAATAGATTCAATAAGTCCCAACCTACATCTATGAATTGTTGGTGATATTCCCAGGGTGGAACAGCTTTACGAGCAAGATCAACCCATACTTGGGCTCTATTTATTTCTTTTTTATTAATTGCGATTTGGACTTCAGCCATGACCTTAAAAATGGTCAAGCATTTAACCAATAGTTCCGGACAAAGTCAATGGGAGAAAAATGTTTTTTTAAAGAATTGATAAGAATGTACCACTTACTATTTTCGTAAGTTTGTTGATAAATAGTATGATCGCCTACACTTAGATTTATTAATACAAACTGCATTGTTATTATCTTAATATCTGTAGTATCCGGAGAGGATTTTTTTTGATTATCCCAGGTGGTTGGTAATATATTAGTCAGACAAACTTCTTCTCCTGTACTACATCAAATAACGAGATCGTAGGATTGCAAGACTAAAATATGGTGTAAATTAGTTAAGAAAGATATCGTTTTTGATATAATGACAGGAGCGGGATGTAGTTCAATTGGCTAGAATGTGCGCTTCGGGTGCGCAAGGTTGTGAGTTCAAGTCTCACCATCCCGATTTAATACTCCTTCACTATAAATGTTCGGTGCTCGTTTCCTGTTGCAGCTCTGTTATACAAAGTGCCACTCTCAGCATTCCATTGTACTTTGAATGTATGTGGTCCAGCTGATAAATTCTCTATCCATATTAAGGTTACAACACTCCCAACTG
>LNGD01000198.1 GCA_001587675.1 Candidatus Methanofastidiosum methylothiophilum | reverse complement strand
TGATGTTGAATCTTTCAAAAAAGCAGGATACAAATACGATGCCGAATACTATATGGATAACCAAGTTTTACCTGCAGTAATGAGAATTCTAAAAGGATTTGGGTATACAGAAGAGAGTCTCAAATTCTCTAAAAATAAACAGATGACACTTGGGGATTACTTTTAGTAGCTATTAATGGTATATTGTTTAAGAAACATATTATACGTTGTCTAATCTTATTTGCCTAATATTTTCTGGATTTCCTTTTGTTATAACAATCTCTGCAATATACTGGCCTTATTCCATCTGGTTTGAAAGGAACTTTAGTCATTTTACCACATTCACAACAGACGGCTTCATGCATTTCTCTCGATTCCCCTCTAAAACCTTCTATTATCTTTTCACTCATTATCAATACTCCTTAATTTTTAATATAATCTATTACTATAATGAAAAAATATATTTAAAATTTACGGATAATCCTTAGATAAAGATTTATTTAACTATACCGCTTATTTTTATCAATTTCATGCAGAATTATTCTTTTTAACTTCTTTTTTGTTTTGTAGTCATGTATAACATTAACTTTTTTCATGCTCTTGGGGTCTATTCCTGTCCAATAGACACAAGTTGAGTTTGTCATGGGCGTTGGGGTAAAAATTTGAAAACTTTCTATATTAGATAATCTAATTATTTTCTCTTTTAGTTTGATTATTTCTGTCTCATCGTCTCCTGGATGGCCAACCATTAAGTAATATTTAAGAAATTGTTTTTTTTCTTTATTAATACTTTGAAAAAATGAAACGAACTCGTCAAATCTAGAGTTATCCTTATTCATATATGTTAATACTTTTTCAGAAAAGTGTTCTGGTGCTATTTTTAGACATCCAGATATATGATATTCTGAGAGGACGTTTATATATTCTTTATTTTCTATTGCGAGATCGTATCTTATACCACTTCTGACAAAAATTTTTTTTATTCCTTTAATTTCTCTGGCTTTTTTAAGAAGTAAAATTAATTTCTGATGGCTTCTATCCAATTTGTTGCAGTTAATGCATTCTTCATTACATTTATCCTTACAATCCATCCCGTACATATTTGCAGAAGGGCCCCCGAGGTCGTCTATATATCCTTTAAAGTCAGGATGGGAAATTAGTGATTCAATTTCTTTTAATATTGAACTTTCACTTCTTGAGATTATTTTGTCACCTTGGTGAAGTTTAAGAGAACAAAAGTTACAGTTACCAATGCACCCCCTATGACTTACTACAGAAAATCTTGCCATCTTCAAGAGGGAATCCGGATGAAGTTTTCTTGAATAGGGCAGAGAGTATATCCAATCCAGATCTTCTGTAGTATAGTTTGGATAAGAGTATTGAAGAAGATAATTATTATCATAAAATTGGGCTAAATTTTTGTTATTTAATAATGCCTTTTGCATTTCGCAAAATTTTAAAGGGTCTTCTTTTACTTCTTTGAAAGATGGGAGTTTTTCAAATCCTTCTTCTAGGTCTTTGCTAATCACACATGTTCCGGGAATTCCTTTAAGGCTCAAAATTTTTTTTGATCTTTCTGCTATTTCAAGAATTTGTTTCTCACCATTGCCATAGACTAAAATGTTTGCTCTTGTATCGAAAATAATACTTCTGCGGACATTATTGTCCCAATAATCATAATGGGCAAATCTTCGCATCGAAGCTTCTATCCCACCTATCACTATTACTGCCAACTTGAAGTATTCTCTGATTTTGTTACAATAGACTATCAAAGCCCTATCTGGCATCAATGATAAGTTCGAATAAGGATCATCTAATCTTCTTTTTTTCAAAGGGGTATAATTATGCAGCATGCTATCTATAGATCCAGAAGTAACTGCAAAAAATAATTTTGGAGGCCCAAGCTTTAAAAAATCCTCTTTTGCCGAAGGCTTTTCTATAATCCCGACTTTGTAGCCTTTGCTGTCTAGAACTCTTGAGATAACACCGGAAGGGGATAATGGATGGTCATCATAATACTCTGCAGTGATTATTATAATATCAAAGTCTGTTCCTGATTTAGCTATCACAAAAATTCCCCATGTAAAGTATTATTACCTGAAATATAAATTATTAATATATAAATTCTCTTAAATATCAATTAAAAAATAATTTTGTTAATATTGTAACTCTTATATTTTATATGAATTTTATTTATTTCTTAACTTTAAAAGAATAACATTTTGATTTTTATATCATCATTAGAATCAAAATCTTTTTATTTGTTATTTCTTTAATATAATGTAGTTTCTGGGGATTAAAATGGA
>LNGD01000197.1 GCA_001587675.1 Candidatus Methanofastidiosum methylothiophilum | reverse complement strand
TTCTTTTCTTTGATACTTTCTTTTCTTTCTTTTGTTGTTGTCATTGTTGTCATAAATTTCTTTAAAAATACTTTCAAAAGGAGGTTGACATTTGCTGCATAATGCTTATATTTATGATACGCTTTGAGCGTTGATACAAAAGGAGGATGCATGGTAGCTCCGGTACATAGACTCAAAAAAGATGAAATAATCTGGTTAGCAAATCACAAGTGTAGACACGGACATACTTTCTTGGAACATTATAATTGTTTTCTTACAGAGAATCCAGACAAAATGAAAATAGGTTACCTTGATATTGAATCTTCTTCTCTTGTAGCTGATTTTGGATTCTGTATTACGTGGTATATTCTTGACAATACTGGAAAGTTCTATGGAAGAACAGTTACCAGAAAAGAATTGAAGAATGATTATCCAGATAGTAATCTTGTAAAAGAATTCGTTGATACACTCGATCAGTTTGATTTGATTTATACTTACAATGGCGTAAGATTTGACTGGCCTTTTATGAGAACACGTTGTGTTATGCAGAATATTAATTTCCCTGTATATGGTTCATTAAAACAAAAAGATATTTATTACACAATCAAATCTAAGTTTAGAATTCATCGTAAGAGTCTTGAAGTAGCCTGTGAGATGATTCTTGGGCATTCCAATAAGACACATTGGATGGGTAAATATTGGATAGGAGCAGTGCAAGGAAAGCAAGAGGCTCTAGATTACATTGATGACCATTGTAGAAAAGATGTAACTGATTTAAAAGAACTTACAGAAACAGTTTTGGAGTATGCTTATCCTGTTAACAGGTCAATATAAGGAGAAACGGAATGGTATTAAAACTTTTTGGACATAAAATTAATGTTGAATTTGATTCAGAACTTGAAAAGAATACTGGTTCATACGGTATGATTGAACTTAACAATCTTATCTGTAGAATTGATAGTCAACTTCCTAAGACTATGAAACTTACTGCAATCTTTCATGAGATACTTGAAACATCAAACTATATGCTTGAACTTGGTCTTGATCATAAACAGATTACTGCTATTGCATCATCTTTTACAGCAGCACTTCTTGACAATAGAATTCTTTCTGATCTTATAAGTGATGCAAGAAATAGTTTTGATGGAACAGTTAAACAAGAAATTAAAAAGATTAATGTAGAAGAAAAGATAGATTATACTCCGTTTGATCACTCTCTTACAAGTATAATTGAATCTATTAAAAAGGAAAAAATAGATGCTTAGTAATAACGCATTACAATTAATGGAGAAAAGATATTGCAGAACGGGAGAAAAACCAGAAGATGTGTTTGCACGAGTTGCAAAAACACTTTCTGATGGATCAGAATTAATGGAAATAGAACTTAATTCTTTAATGTCTAAGGGAATATTCCTTCCTAATAGTCCTGCTATTTTTAACAGTGGTTATAATAATATGCTTCATGCATGTTGTGCATTATCTATTGAAGATAACATGGAAAGTATCGCTAAATTTGGATACAATATGCAAATGATGTTTAAATATGGTGCAGGGGTTGGAGCAAATTATTCTTACTTACGAGAAAAAGATTCTTCTCTTTCTACTGGTGGTACTTCTTCTGGTGTTATGTCATTATTAGATGTAGTTGATAAACAAGTTGATTATGTAAAACAAGGTGGTTATAGAAGAGGAGCAGCAATGAGTATTCTTTGGTACTGGCATCCTGAAATTCTTTCTTTTATCCAGTCAAAGATAAAAGGTGGTTTGTCAAATATGAATCTATCCGTTATGGTAGATGATAAGTTTATGAAGGCAGTAACGAATTCAGAGGATATTGATCTTGTATCGCCAAGATATAATACTAAGATATCATCTATGAAAGCTTCTGATATATTCGACATTATCGCATTTTGTGCATGGTCATGTGGTTGCCCTGGACTTCTTTTCTTTGACAGAATAAACCAAGATAATAAGTTTTATCCTGATCTTATTATTGATACAACAAATCCTTGCAGCGAGTCACCAATACCAAAAGATTCTCTTTGTACTCTTGGAAGTATTAATATAAGTAAGTTTGTAAGAAATGGAGAATTTAACTTCAATAGATTCTCTGATGTATGTGAAATTGCAACCAAAGCATTATTGAATATGAATAAAGTAGCATGGTATCCGTTTAGTTTTATGAAAGAAGCAATGAATAAATATAATCCAATTGGTCTTGGTATAATGGGTTTTGCAGATGCATTAATAAAAATGGAGGTAGTCTATGATAGTAGAGGAGCTTTGGACTTTATCGACGAACTCGGAAAAGTATATAAAGGAG
>LNGD01000196.1 GCA_001587675.1 Candidatus Methanofastidiosum methylothiophilum | reverse complement strand
CATAGCCAGAAACTTATGTGCTCTGGCCGGCCTAAGGGCTCGATAGAGGGCTTCAAGGCCCCTTGCCCTTATCTCAGCGTCATCCATTTCGCCTACTTCGGACATTATTTTGCCTCACGTCTGATATAGTCTATTGGGTTTATGATCGTCATTTCGAGGTTGAGTCTTCGAGCCCGTTTGACGAGCAGATCATCACAGGTTATAAAGTAGTCCGCCTTAATATAAAAGGCGCACGCAAGATGCAGTGCATCCTTTGAGGCCAGAGCTGCTAATTGCTGAAAAGACTTGGCATTAGAACATATTTCTTTCTCGGGACCAAGGATTCACTCACAGAGAAGAGACAAGCGGCGAACTTCGTCAATTCTATTGGGAAAGGGGCAAAGATCGGTTTCATCTTCATTCATAAAGGACCAAACCATCTCTATTCTCTTATCCTCAGCCATCAGAAAGATCTCTTCACAGGCTAATGCTTCCATTCGTAACCGGATCTGGCTAGAAAGATAATATATTTTAGAATTTAAATGAGGATTAGAATTTACCCAAAGCATACCACGGTTCTTCAGAATCCTCCTCCAAAACTTCTAACTCTTGGGGATCTTTTAAGTAATATCGACCTTTTATTCGTTCCAATACGCCTTTTATTTTAATATCCCTATCGCTTCTATGAGCTTCAATTACTCTTTGGTAATCAGAGGGGTTTAGTTCCATTGTGATAGTAACGGTTCTTTTTGGAACTATATTAATACATTTTAATTTGATTGTACCTTTAGCTTTTTCTTGTGGGTGTTTAAGTATTTCTGGATATCCATAAAATACTCCTTCTTCTTCAATTGGAGCATTTTCCATTAATATATCTCTAGCTTCAGCCAGGTAATATTTATTCGATGGATTCAATATAAATTCTGTTAAAATTCCATCAGGGAACGAATAAACTGGCTCAAGAATCGATTTTACAACAACTTCATTACCCATACCAACATCAATGATATTAATTAAGGCATCACACATATTCGAATTTAAACCTTTTTCATAGTTGTCGACTATTGGATCGGAACTATTTTCGTTTACCGAACTAGCAAGATCCTCCAACCCTCTTAGAATACGCAAGACAACCTTTCTAGGAAAAGGTTCAATATTAGTATTCCAAGGATATTCTAACGCAGGTCTTGGCAAAGGGAGATAGATATTTGCTACATAACTCCCTAACTCACTCTGACCCAATAGACTAGTTTCCGCATATTTTATTGCATCTCCAAGTTTACGCGGATACCTTTTGGCGGGAATCCTTTCAAATTCAGAACATGCACTATATATAATTAGATCTTGTAATCCTTTATACAAAGAAATACCTTGGTTAAGAGGTATCATTCCTTTTCTAGCTTCTAGTATCCCAGTCTTTAGGCGATCTGCTAGAATCAATATTTGGGATAATGCTTCCTCGAAAGACCTGGCTTCAAAGATAGATATATTTTCAATTATTAGCTCAATTACATGTGAGTAATCTTTATATTTCTCATTTAGTGGTACTAACAACTCAAGATACGTGCCGTTATCACTTATTGGAGAAGGTGATTTGTATTTAGTTGTATTACTATTACGGGTAGGTATTTCTTTCCAATCGTGAGTTTTGAGATATCTTATAATATCTTTTGCCTTTATTTGTTTTAAATATTTATCCGAAGAGGAATATTCAACCATTTAAAAACTCCTCCTTTCGGATTTTATCCATTATTATTTTTAGGGCCCGTGCATCAAACACTTGATCCCTTGGGATATATACCCTTATCGATTCTTTATTTGTCGATTCGGGCTCTCCCATAAGACATATCCAATATCCACAATGTCTTAGTGTAGTATTCGCTTCACAAATATTCAACCATTGATCTTCTTCCGCAGGCATACAATAAAGAATTAGAATTATTGGATACACTCGGTCTTCTATAGTCACTAACTTATTATAATTATCAATATCTAGGTCATATTTTATATACATACCATCTTCTGAGATTTCATAGTTTTGCGATGACTTGGCTTGAATATATAAATTGGGACCAGACTTTAATAATTTACCATTTTTATTCTTTATTATGGTATAGATCTCAAGATCCTCTCCTACATCAATTGATCCCGGCCTTCCACAATCATAACCAGCCTGCGCAACCACAGCTGATATATATGCAAGGCTTAAGTTCTCTTGGCGATTTGATCTAGGGAGATCCATTTCAAAGAAGTAAAGTAATAGGTTCATATTTAAATCCTTTCGATGTTAGAGATTTTTGGAAGAACTACAATTATTATCTCGTGGTTCTTAACCTCAAAA
>LNGD01000195.1 GCA_001587675.1 Candidatus Methanofastidiosum methylothiophilum | reverse complement strand
AAGAGGGTGGGCGATTTGAAATTTCTGCACTGTATTGTCCCAGTATTCTTTTTCTGATTCTAGAATGTGCCTGATTTTAATCATAACGTCCGACGCCTCCTCGCAGCACTGTCTTCAAATAAGACTTCTAACTATTCTACTATTTATTCCTCAATTCGCAGACTAAGATATTTTAGATACATCGAGTTTTCTGGATATTTGTATCCCAAATATTTTTATTAATCTCATCTGCCCAACTTTGACAAAACCAGCTCTAGTTGTGCTTTTTATTGAGGCGTCATTTCTACACTCAATTAAACCATATACTTTTTTGCAGCCCTGATTCTTTAGATATTTGGCTATCGCCTGCAATACTGCTGGCAGTAGTCTTTGGCCCCTATATTGTGGAAGAGTCAAGCCATATTGCAACAGCGCATCCTCTTCACCCATTATGAGAAACCTATTAAAATCATCTTTTCTATATATCCAGGTTATGCATCTTATTGTATTGGCGTCTCGCGCGATGAAAAAATCTTTCACGCCATCGTACTTGTAGCACTTAAACTCCCACGCATTCTCACCCGTTCTGTTACAGAAATCATTCAACTCATTTATGTCGCCTTTTTTTATGACTACGCCATGCTCAGCATCAATGCCATGAAGAGAATTACCTGAACCATTTTGAATCAACGCATCGGTATCGATGGCAAATACGTATATCAAGTCGTTTCTAAATATGGCTGTTTTAATTGTTTTTATAAAGTCTATGAATGTATGATTCTTGAAAAGATCAGACAATAATTTAATAGCACGACCTATTTTCTTATCATACTTCATCATACTTGATGTCTGCCTGTGAATTTCATATGTTCATTCAAAAGGAATAAAGCTTTGCGAGCTCTACGTATTTAAATTTGTTACTAATGTGGACTATTCAAATAATATTAGACAGTGGGCTTAACAGTCGCCGCGATGGGAACAGCCTCCATACTGAAGCGCATCATGGCCGCCGATAAGACGATGAAAAATGCCCAATAAAGTGAGTACGCCTGACTCAAAAATAAAGAGGCTACAAAATGACCCACAAAGCTAATGCGAGCCATTTCTCCTATTTTTATCATCTTCACATCGTTGCTTCTATTTTTCACGTTACCGAATATCTTCAATGCCTTGTAACTTATTAGCAGAAACAAAATCAGACCAAATATGCCCGTTTCAGCTCCGATCTGAACAAGCGAGCTGTGCGGAGCCTGCCACAATTCCTGCAACCCCTGCTCTTTTCTTTTCTGACCTATAGCTTCACTGAAGCATGTTACACCGACCCCAGTCAATGGGTCGTTCAGCATCATTTCTAAACCCTTTTTCCAGACTTCCAAACGACCTGTTTCATCCCAGACGTTATAATCTTCCCCAATCTGAGATATAGTTTTGATACGAGAAAAATCGATTGTTGCACCTCCATAAATTACTGTCATTGATGCAATCACGGCTACAATAATCTTGTAAGAGATTTTGACCGTTCTCTGTTTCAAGAACAACAACAAGATGAGTACAATACCAAGAGCTATAAACCCACCCCTTGATCCAGTCATCAAAATCACTAAAATACCAACTGCAATATTTACAAGAAAAAGCAGTCTATTCCACCACGGGTTATTTTTTGAGAGAAAAAGTATGTTAAATGGAAGGAATGACAAGGCAAAGAATGCCAGATCATTGGGGTCAAGCATCTCACCGAATTGTAATCGGCCTGAATTCATTTCACCTAAATACAGGGCACTCAACAAATACATACTAGTCCCAACGCATGCAATCCATAAAAGACCTTGGAGTTTCTTCGTATTATCAATAATTTTGTAAAACAGAAAAAAGTAAATTACTATTACTATATATTTTGTAAACACAAATTCGAATGCACCTCTTCTATAAGACGCGAAGGGAATACTGATTATCATTGTTGCTAATAAATACAAATACAACCTGCACTGCTGGTTATCGATCAATCTGTTCTTATAAAATGCATAATTGAATACATATAAAATAACTACAATAAGTCCAACAGATAACGCTGGCCTTATAGGCTTTAGCCCATCCATGAAATCCTGCGGTCGTGCAATGAGAACAAATGTCCATACATAAAATAAATAGACAAGGAGAATCGAATCTTTCTTATGTGTGTTACCTAAGGGCAGATTCTTTTCCATGATTCAATTAATCTGGACATTCAGCCCGATTTTCTGAGCATGAATATATTTTTCAGATAGGCAACTATCGGCCGGTCTATGAGAAATACCGAAGCGCAATACAATAAGATCGAGGCCGTTAGAAAAACCGTTATCCTAAACA
>LNGD01000194.1 GCA_001587675.1 Candidatus Methanofastidiosum methylothiophilum | reverse complement strand
TCATTTTTCTAATTTTTTCAACGTATATATCTCTCCCTGAATCAAGTTTTGGGCAAGCTATTGCAAGTGCCTTTCCTTTGAGGAAATCTTTGTGGAAATCTCCAACTGTAAAAGCGGTACAATCGGCAGCGAGTAGTACATCCTTTCCAATAAAATAAGGTGCGTTAGGTGCAACCAAATGAAGTTCAATTGGCCACTGCCTTAATTGAGAGGATCTCTTCCCTTCTTCGTTTCCTACTTTCTCCTCGGTTGAGAAATCAACTATTCTTGAACCAGGGCATGACCCATGAAGTACATGAGTTTCTTTCATGGGATTATCAATACCTTTGTCTTTAAGGAACTGCTCTGCTTCTTTTAAGTATTTTTCTGCACCATGATCCTTTAGATGTTGTAGATGAGCTTTAATTGTATTTTTTCCTTGTTTTAATACATTCTCCATTACTTTTCTTTCGTCGTATTCTCCTGCTTCCCTCTCTTCAACTTCAATAGCACCTTTAGGACAATTTCCAATGCATGCACCAAGACCGTCACAGAAAAGGTCACTTACTAATCTTGCTTTTCCATCAATTATCTGCAATGCTCCTTCAGGACAATTGGGAACGCATAGCCCGCAGCCATTGCATTTCTCTTCATCAATCTTAATAATCTCTCTCTTTACCATATTTATCACTAATACCTTTATTATACTAGGTATATAATAGATACTTATATAAACTAGTAAGTATCTAAAATGATACTATGACGGATTGCACTGTTTACAAAACGCTTGACATATTAGGAAAAAGATGGGCATTATTGATCCTTTTGGAACTTTATAAAGGAGAAGAAAAAAATAAACGCTTCAATGAACTAAAAAAAGGATTATCTGACATTACACCTAAAATACTCTCTTTAAGACTCTCAGAACTAGAGCGAGAAGGACTCATAAAAAAACAGATTGATAACTCAAAAATCCCCATTAAATGCGAATATTCTCTAACTGAAAGCGGAGAAGATTTTATTCACATAATTGAAGAAATAAAAAAATGGGGATTGAAATGGAAATTTGACAATCCTGAATGCAAAGCCACATACTGCAAGCAATGCCTATCCGCTTTTGAATAAACATGCATAAAACTTAAATAATAAGAATAATTATTTAAAATGGTATTATGGGCCTTCATTTGAGAAATATGAAAAAATATTTCAAGATTATATTTATTATTTCATTTTTGTTAATTTCCTTTGTTAGTTTTAATTTTGTAAGATCGGAGGATTGGTGGGATAACGATTGGAACTATAGGGAACAAATTATTATTTTAAATGCCGGCAATTCTGAATTGATTAATTATCCTGCATATATAAATCTCCCAAGAAGAGAAGGTATGCAGAGCGATTATGACGATTTGAGATTTGTTAGTAACGGATTTTTACTTGATTATGAAATAGAGTCATTTGATGCAATTCACGCTGACATATGGTTAAAAATCCCTTCATTATCAGTTCCTTCAGTTAGTATCTGGATGTACTATGGAAATGATAATGCAACAAATGGACAAAATAAATCCGGTGTATGGGATGCAAATTATAAAGCAGTCTTACATTTATCTGAAAGTTCTGGGAATGTATTTGATTCAACTGCTAACTCAAACAACGGCAATAATTATTCTACAAGTACGGGAGTAGGTATTGTAAGTGGCTCAAGATACTTTTCAGGTAGTGACAATAGTTATATCCAAATATTGCCAAGCTCTTCTCTTGATATACCTAAAAATTTTACTGTTTCTCTTTGGTATAAAAATGATGGCGATCAAGTGCAATACGCTACTTTAATTAATAAAGAAGATGCTGGGCAGGCATATAGGGACAGAAATTGGTGGATTTCTTTCACAGATAGAAATCAGTACAATTGGTTTAAGGCGTCCGCAGTTGGAAATGATAATTATATCATGGTAGACACTGGAAAGAAGAGGCTTGACGGAAACTGGCATTACGTTGCCATAACATACGATGGATCAAAATCCAATATCATCGTTGATGGGGGAGTTGATATAGGCAGCCACAATAAGGATGGTAAAAACTTGGAAGGTCAGGGAGATCCAGTTTTACTAGGAAAAAGCAATGGTACTAGAAACAGATATTACAAGGGATGGATTGATGAGGTCAGAATATCAAATACAGTGAGAAGTAGTGACTGGATTAAACAAAGTTATGTTATGGTCGTTGATAATTCTGGATATGTGGGATTTGGAGGAGTGACCCCTAAACCAAAACCCATTATACAAATAAAAAAAGAATTGCCAATGGAACAAATCGCTAAAATTCTGAATTTGAATTTACCTGGAAAAC
>LNGD01000193.1 GCA_001587675.1 Candidatus Methanofastidiosum methylothiophilum | reverse complement strand
CGGTTTGGAATCCAATAAGAATGTACCTGCTATTCTACATGCCTATAAGAATATTATTAAAAGATTTCCTGATCTAAAACTAGTAATTGTGGGTAAGGATTTTAAGATCGGTTGGGATAACAAAGTAAAACCACTTACTCCTCAAGCAAGAGAACTGTTGACTTTATCTGAAGATTTGAAATTAAAGCACTCTTTAATATTTACCGGTGAGGTTGATGATATTCATTTGCCAATTATTCTTAATAATGCTGAAGCTTTGATTCATTTATCTGAATATGAAGGATTTGGTTTTGCTGTTCTGGAGGGCATGGCAGCAAAGATACCTGTGATTGCTTCACGTCGAAGTTGCTATCCTGAAATACTTCATGAAGCTGCCTATTTTGTCGATCCGAAAAATACTGAAAAAATAAGTGAAGCTATGTTACAAGTATTAGAAGATGAAAAACTTAAGAAAGATCTAATTAAAAAAGCTACTCAAGTTGCTGATTCATACACTTGGATAAAATGTGCTCAGGAAACTCTCAAGCTGCTTAATCTGACAATAAATAAAGTCCCTAAACACAACATCTCTTATTTAATTACAAATTTTCATCCCATAAAAGGAGGCGCAGAACAGAATGCTTTAATGCTGGCTTTGAAAGAAGCTGAAGCAGGAAATAATGTGAAGATTTTTACATCGAATTCTAATAATAAGGAATTAACTTCTAAAGAGATTTTCAATGGAATAGAAATTAATAGATTTAATAAGATTAATAAGTCCTATTATCTTGGGTTCTATCCTGGTCTTTTCTGGCCTTTTATAAAACATAAGGCTGATATTATTCATGTTCATGGTTTTGGTTTCCTGTGGCATGATTTCCTATTACTAATAAAGAAAATCATCAATCCCCATCTTAAGATTATCAATACTCCCCATGGCCCTTTTATGGCCCATGGTCAGTATTCTTTAGCTAAGAAACTTTTAAAATCAGTATTTACTTTCATTCAAAAAATTTATCTTAACTTTCTTTACTCTAAAGTTATTGCTGTAAATCCATCACAAGCAAATTGGATCCATAAAGAATATGGGATCTCTAAAGATAAGATAGTATTGGTTCCTAATGCCATAGCTGATGATTACGATAAATTCATTGAAGACAAGGATCTAATTGAACAAATTAAGCCAGAAAGGAAATTTATAATTTCTTTTATTGGAAGGTATGAGAAGTATAAAGGTCTACAGGATCTAATTAAATGTGTTATTGAATTAAAAGCTAAATATAAGAACCTTCATCTTATAGCTATGGGAAATGAGGGTAATTATCTTGAGGAAATTCGAAATTTAATTCGTAATGCCCAGGCTGATAAATATATCACTGTATTAATATCACCTTCAGACAATGCAATTAAAACTGTATTAAACTTATCTAACATTTATGTACTTCCTAGTTCCTGGGAGGCTTTTGGAATTAGCATCGTGGAAGCTATGAAGCTAAACAATGCAATTGTTTCCACAAGAACTGAAGGTGGAGAATATTTAATTAAGGATGAAGAAAATGGTTATCTTTATGATTTCCAAGATACAGTAGACCTATGTTCCAGACTCGATACATTAATTTCAGACAAAAAATTATTAAAGCAGATGAAATTTAATAATCAGAAGAAGGCTCTCGAATTCTCCATTACAACTGTATATGATACATATAGAGGAATATTACGAGATCTTTTAAAATGAAAGTACAAAAAAGTAAAATTGATCTAATTCTGGAAAGAGTACCACCCATTATTTCCTGGACTTTAATAACCCTGCCCTTTTGGGGAGGTTTTCTATTTCCTGAATTCACAGCAAATATCGTTATTTTTTTTAATGTTTACTTCCTTTACAAATCAATCTCATTAACTCTATTTATCTTTCTCAGTTATTTACAGCTTAGAAGCAATGATTCAATCAATTGGCTTAGACGACTTGAAGAACTTGATGATCCTCAAAAAGCATTTGATCTTCTAGAAACTCGATACAATGATGTTAAGAGTAGTAAATATTCAGAGCAATTAATTAAAAAGAGCAAATACTATCCTGATTTTTTTGAAAAGATCTGGCATAGAATCCTTTTCCTATTTGCTAAAAGGAAATCCTTAGGATTTATTAAATCAGAGCAGAATAGACTCAGTGAAGTAATGAATAATCCTCCAAGTATAGATTGGAAGGAATTAAGACATATTGTTATCATCCCCCATTGGAAGGAGCCATTAACTGTACTTGAAGATACGATCAAAAGATTAAAAAATCTTAATTATCCTACTCATAAGATATCAGTTGTATTAGCTGCTGAAGCTAGAGATCCTGAAGGCATT
>LNGD01000192.1 GCA_001587675.1 Candidatus Methanofastidiosum methylothiophilum | reverse complement strand
ATAACTTTCCAGACACGATTAATGCTTACACCGGAATATTCATGGATCAATATATCTCTTAAGCCAGAAATACTTCTCCAAGGAACTTGGGGATACTTTTCTCTTATCTCTTTAGGAATGCTTTTAACGGCCTCGCCAATTATTTCAAGTCTTCTAATTACTGCATCTTGAATAATAGGATTCTCATAAAAGTCTCTTTCATTGAGATTTTTAGTATAATTTTCAATTGCCCCGATGCTTTCAATTATGTCTTCAAGATAAACAATAATATCCTTTTTCAGAGTATGGCCTCCTGATCTTTCAGGATGTATTTCTTAAGTGAAGGTTTAATTGTGTTATATTCAACAAGGTCAACTTTCATATTTGTAGCATCCTCTATCTCCAATCTTAAGTTAATAAAATCAAAGAGGCTAATGTCTTCACTCAATTCAACAAGAATATCTATATCACTGCCCAAAGAATAGTCACCACGAGCTATAGAGCCAAATAACGATGCTCTCTTGACGTTGTGTTTCCTTAATATTGGAACAATAGTCTCTCTAATCTTATCCTTTGTGACTTTTTCTTTCATCAGTTTCTGTAGTATTTATGTTGTATATAAATATTTTGAATTTGCATTTAATGAGTTAAAAAGTGTTAAAGATTTTTCTAGTTTTTGAGCCATTAGTTAATATATAAAAAACATGAAAAAAAATCAAAACTTTTGATGTGTCCAGACTCAATAAATGATTACATCAGTTCTTTCTTTAGCATTACCATGTCTTTTAGCTGCACCCCATTTTCATATATTGGATTTGGGTAATTATCAAACCCGCCACCTGAACCAAGGTCCAGTATACTTTCACCTTTCTTTATTGATAGGATCTCAATTACTTCATAAGGTTTGGATTTAGGATTTGAAGCCTTTCTATTAAACATCTCTGCTTTAAGATTCCCCAAAAAAATCGCCCCATTTGCTTTGAATATTAATTCATCTAGTATATATAATTTACTTAGTTATTTTTCCACTAGATTTTCTGCTATACCTAACAGACATATTCTTCGATTACCCCATTGTATCTATTTGCAGCTTCGATTATGGGCCCTTTTACTGCCAATACAAAGGCTATGTTACTGCCCCTAATTGAGAGAAGCTTATCCCCCGGTTTCACATTGAATAATTCCATGGTATCGGGAAATAGTCTTAATATGCCCCCTGGATGTATCTTTGACCAAGAATATAATCTTCCTTTATACCTTACACAATCTCCCTCATTTAGCGAGTAATCATTAATTTCTGGATGCTCATCAAATAAACTCTTTATGATTGACTTGTTAATCAATGTACGATTAGATACACAAAAGCCTCCTGACGCTTTGCTTCCTGAAAATAAAATAACATTTTCATCTGTGGATAGTATGTATTCATTAAAAGTCGTTTCTGGGATCTTTACACATCCTTCTGGACTAATAATTGACCAGCCAAATATAAATTTCCCCCCTTTTGATATTTGAGGCATTTTTCCTTCTCCTAAGAAATATTGATATCTAGAATTGTTTTATTAGCTATATCTAGATTTCATCCTATTTAAATATAAGGAGAAGTTTAGGCAATGAAAACTAGTAAGAGGTCTATTCATTAAGAGAGTATCCGATAACCTGAGTCAAAATAATCTTTTCGTGCTCTTTTAGGCCAATCACCTTGTGGAGTTTTTCTCTATTAACTAATCCCAAAACAACCGTACTTAAGTTTCTAGCAGCACAGTAAAGATAAACATTCTGGCTAACAAAACCGGTATCTGCACCTGAAAAAAACCATCTTTGCTCATCATTTCTAAAAAGAAAATTCTTCATCTTAGAAAAATCAGAAACATAAATCAGGCCAACAGGTGCTGAATGCATCGTTTTTTGAGTGCCGATATTCTCCCTTATGTCTTCAGAAAGGATTTGAATCAGCTGGTGCTCTTTTTCATCATAAAGAAATAGACCCTTTTCAATAGCAACGTAGATCTTAATTGACTGAGAGTTACAAGCAGATGGGGAGGTCCTTTTACTTTTACTCCTCTTTGTTTCTTCTTTTGTAATTCCACAGGCAGCCCAGAGAAGATTTGAGAGCTCTTGATCTGAAAGAGGATCATTTTTCCATTTCCTTATAGTCCGACGTTTTTCCAAGGCTTTCATTAAAGGAAAGGTAAGATCTTTTTGAGGAAGAGGTAATTTGATTGTATCTATCATGCAGTACATTAGTTTAAAATTCAATAAATACTTTTTCTTTTATGTTCCAAAAGAGCAGTAAATTCTAACCAATAGAATTATAAATTATTGCGTCATGAAAAAATAAGCATATCGTAGTCTGCTTGATACACCAGTCTAATG
>LNGD01000191.1 GCA_001587675.1 Candidatus Methanofastidiosum methylothiophilum | reverse complement strand
AAGCTCCTTTGAGATATAGTAAAACCTAGTAAAGACCGTTATATAGACAACAACAAGTAGCAAGTAAAGCCCTATCTCCAAATTAATGAACGAAAACATAAATATGATAAGTATCCTTTCAGCCCGCTCTCCAATTCCTATCCCCATGACCTTTACACCTAATGCTTCTCCTTTAGCGCGCATGTAGCTTACGAGATAGGCCCCAATTAGGATAACAAAACAAAGCATTAGATCATAGGACAATCCAATACCCAATAGAATAATTCCATCTCCAACTCTATCAAATGTTGAGTCCAAAAAGCCTCCAAGGTCAGTTGTCTTTTTTGTGTACTTTGCAACTGAGCCGTCAACTAGGTCAAGAAATCCTGAAATTGCAAGTATTACTGCACCTATAATGGGTTCCCCAAGGTAGTAAAAATAACCTGAAAAGAAAACAACAACTAAACTTAAAGTCGTTATGAGATTTGGTGGCAGGAATCTAAAAATTCGTCCTATGAGTTTCACAATTGAAATAAATGATTTATTCTTACGGATGTTATTCAGCATGCCTCTTGAATTAATTAAGTATATTTAAATCTTTTTTATCAAAATGCTGTTTTCAAAAAAGCTGTGAACTTGATTAATGAATCGGTGTAAGTGTATGGCCTCCCACGCTTATTCCTGTTCATTCGATTTAACTCCTTCCTCCATACGCTTAAAAAATCTAAAGATAGGTAAAATTCTCCCCTCTTAACTAACTGCTCGTTGTATTTGGCCCAGTTACGCTGCATGAAGATATGGGGTTTAAGCTTTTCGCTTCATTTAGGAGGAATTATTCAACAAAGCATTATCAATAAATAAAAAAAGAAATGAATAATTATTTCATATCAAAAAGATGGTGGCAGAATGTGCATTTGTATAGCTCCACACCATCTTCACTTCTATGCGTGTCAATAACTTTTGATCCACAATTTGGGCACCTTGGGATATCCTTTGGCCGGTATTTTGTGGCTATCATATTCCTAAATTCTTGGATTCTCTTAGTACTTTCATTGTGGGCTATTACTAATCCCATAATCAGGGCCAAGATTCCTGCAATACCGACTATATACGAAACTGGTCTGTATTCATCGTAAAATACTTGTTCTGTCTTGGTAACGGTCTCAAGTTCTTGATATGGTTCTTTTACCTGGTATGTTTCTGTAACATTTTGTGTTACCTTTTGTGTGTACTCTTCTGTCCTGTAAGTGGCCTCCTGTTTTGTAATAGTATAATAGATTCTCTTTGGATATATTGAGTTCTTGTTTGATAAAATAAGCTTAAAGTCTTTTATTCCTGTTACTGGTACTGTCCATATTCCACTTAGATTTATTTCTCCAAGAGGAGATTCATAATAGGCACTATAGTTCTGGTTTTCTCTCCAGAGCCCATAGTTTTGATTATCTAATATAAGAAATTGGAAAAGCCTTTCTGTTGATGGGATGCTGGGATCTGTAGTGATTATGTACTTTATGCGATCGTTTGAATTCAAAGTTATGTCTCTGATTACTAGGTACTCATTAGGCTCAAAATCCTTGTATAAATCTGCAATTAAAACGTCCCTATAAACGACGACCTCTCTTGTTTTCTTGACAAGAGTTTCTTTAGGAACTGTCCTTTCCTTTGTCACAACCTTTTCTTTGGTCACATATTCTTCAGTTGTGATTGTTCTTTCAATCGGAGTTATAGTAAAATAATACAATCCTCCTGATATAACTAGGAAGATTATACCCAAAATAATAAACACTTTTTTTCTATCCATTATCATCGCCTTTAAATTACTTATTATAAAGTGAAATATCTATTTATACTTATCGGAAATTTACTCTATAAAATACAAAAAATCTAACTATATTAATAGTTTTTTTGGGCAAAATAAATTTTAAGCGAGTTTAATTGGCGTTAACATAGCAGACATCGCAAACAAAACAATGGACATAGCTACCATACCCCAGTGTTTCCTATCGATTGGCGTTACTTCATCCATTGACCCGGGGTGCCCTCTATATGCTAGATAAAGTCCTATAATCCCCCATAGGCTCCAGCCTGCCCAGGAAAATAATCCCAGAATGAACAAAGAACCTGCCACAATAAATGAAAGTTGCCTGTGGTATAAAGGTCCTAAAACTGCCCTGGCAACATGCCCTCCATCAAGCTGGCCCATTGGAATGAGGTTTAGCATTGTTACAAAGATCCCTGCCCACCCTGCAAATGCAACGGGATTTAGGTACAGGGAGTAACCCTCTGGCACATTAACTAGGGAATTTGCGATAAACTGGAATATCAAAGGTTCTCCTAGGAATATCGAGCCCTCTCCGAAGGTAGATATTGGGACAACTGGGGACATAATAATTC
>LNGD01000190.1 GCA_001587675.1 Candidatus Methanofastidiosum methylothiophilum | reverse complement strand
CTTACTTATCAAAATCCCCCCAATATACATACAGAGATGTTTTAGCCGTGCTGTATAATTTATCCATTGAAGATTTATTTAAATAGCTTTCACTATTTTTAAAATCAGCTGTTTCTCTCGGCCCAAGATAAACATATTTTATGTTATACGTATCTATAACAGAATAGTTTCCGGAATACAATGATTTTATGTCTTGACCTCTTTTTACATAATCCCAACTTCCAGAAGCGTAGCCGCCCTCCACAGTTTTTCTTTCAGAAATCTTTCCTAGAATTGGTGAGGTATACCATGAAGAAGCAACTGTGTAATCATCAAAGATTGTATTATTTTTAATATACTCAAAAGCTGAATATTCTTCATTTCCAATCATTGGTTTCACTTTTGAAACGTATTCTGCTGCTGGAAAAGATGATATTATCAGGATACTAAGTATTGTAGCAATAATAACTTCTTTTTTCATATCTTTGATAAATTCATAAATTGCAAAAGAAGAATAAAATGCAAGTGGATAAGCTAGAAACTCTATGAATCTGAAAGGTAAAAGGTCTAACCCCGTAATATAATTCCTTGAAAGCATGAATGCCATAAAACCCCAAGATAATAACATCAAATCTTCTTCTTTCTTTCTTAAAACTAATAATAATGCACCTGGAATAGCCAAAGCCATAGTGATATAACCAAGTTTTACTGGATAAAATGAAATCTTGAATATTCCCCCATAAGGAATATTAGATGCAATTCCATTTAACGCTAGATGAATTATTAAAGGCAAGGACAATACAATTGTGATTATCGATAAAAATAAAAGATTACTCACTCTGATTTTTTTTATTGACAAATAATCTATTATTGTGAAAAATATCAACGAAAGATAGAATACAATGAAAGATAATCCATGTGTATAAAAAATTGCCGAGGAGATTATGCCAGATATATATAGATATTTTTTTTCATTTAAGCCAATTAGATATGTTAGAAAACCTAAAGGTATTAAAATAAAAGCAAGCGATTGTGGGGAGGTGATTATACCTCTGTCCAAAGAAACTGGGATTACAAGTACAAAAAAAGAGGTCATAAATCCTATTTCCATTCCATAAAACTTGTTTATTAGAAGGAATATAGATATTGCAGATAGAGAAAGTAATAATGTGGGCATTAATCTTGCGGTATCCATTAGAGATAGGCCGGCTATATTTAATATTTTATAGAATACTAAAAAAATTATATGGAAAAGAGGAGGATATGTATGAATTCTTCCTTCTGGGCCAAAAGATACTGGGTCAAAAAAATAATTTCCATTTGAAAAGTTTTCTACTATTCTCATATGATACCAAATATCCCATGACAATGGAAAAGGGAATCTCCCATAAAGAGGAAAAGTTAAAGATATTGAAAGGATTATTATTAAGAATAATGCCAATATATAATATTTTAGATTTTTTATACCTGGTAATCCCATTAATTAACAGAATAGACATCTTTTTATATAGTTTAGCCTATAATAAAGAGGGGATAAAATGAAGAAGAAAGTTATAATCATGGGGGCCGCAGGTAGAGATTTTCATGATTTCAATACCTATTTTAGGGATAATTCTAAATATGAAGTTGTATGTTTTACCGCTACACAGATACCAGATATAGAAGATCGAGTTTATCCAAAAGAACTTGCTGGAAAACTGTACCCAAATGGTATACCTATATACTCTGAAGAAAGATTAAGAGAATTAATCAAAAAATTTGACGTTGATAAAGTATTTTTATCTTACAGTGACATTTCTCACAATTATGTTATGGATAAGGCCTCTATTGTACTTTCTAGTTGTGCAGATTTTTCTATTCTCGGGCCAAAATCAGTAATGATTCCATCAACGAAACCAGTCATAAGTATATGTGCAGTTAGGACTGGAAGTGGAAAAAGTCCCACAACAAGAAAGATAAGGGATATTTTGAAAGGTATGGGATTAAAAGTTGTAGTAGTAAGACATCCAATGCCCTATGGAAATTTACTTAAAGAAGCAGTACAACGATTTGAAACCTATGCGGATTTGGATAAGGCAGATTGCACTATTGAAGAAAGAGAAGAATATGAACCACACATAGAAAACGGAACTGTTGTATTCGCAGGTGTTGATTATGAAAGAATATTAAGAGAAGCTGAAAAGGAAGCAGACATTATTCTTTGGGATGGAGGAAATAACGACCTTCCATTTTTCAAGCCTGATTTGCACATTGTAATAGCAGATCCTTTGAGAGCAGGACAAGAACTTAGTTATCATCCTGGTGAAACAAATGCTATGATGGCTGATGTTATTATTATCAATAAAGTTGATTCGGCTACCAAAGAACAAGTTGAAACTATAAAAATGAATATAAAAAAAATTAATTCTACGGCAGTTAT
>LNGD01000189.1 GCA_001587675.1 Candidatus Methanofastidiosum methylothiophilum | reverse complement strand
TCCTGTTTTTATATTCCATGATCTTCTAAATCAAAATCAAGAAGAGGTTGATGATCTTAAAGCCAGATATATTAAAGGAAGTGTAGGTGATGTAGAGGTTAAAGAGAAATTATTAAAAGCTCATTTAACTTACTTCCAACCATTTAGAGAAAAAAGGAAAGAGTTGGAAAAAAATAATAAGCTTTTAGAGAATATTTTAAGGCAAGGCGCTCAAAGGGCTCAAAACCTGGCCTCTGAAACATTAAATAAAGTAGAAGAAGCAATTGGTTTAACAAAGGTCTTTAATTAATTTTAAAGATTATGATATAATCATTTGACTTTTTAAGTCCCTATAGTTATTATTCAAATTCAATTATTAAATAGTAATGGCACGAGTTTGTGAATTAACAGGCAGATCAACATCATATGGTCATAATATGAAACATAGAAGAGGTTCCTCTGGAGGAGGAGGAGCATGGCGTTTCAGATCACAAAAGACCAAAAGAACCTGGTTGCCCAATTTAAGAAAAGTAAAAGTAATTAGAGATGGTAAAGCAGAAACCATTACTGTTTCCATGAAAGCCTATAAAGCACTTCGAAAATTCGGCTCAGTGGATGGCATCACTTTAGCGTAATTAAACTTCATTTTTATCTCTCATTTCTGGTATAACTAATATAAACATATTAGTTGTTATTCTTTTCTAATGCAGATACCTGTTACTGTTTTTACGGGATTTTTAGGTGCTGGCAAGACTACTATCATTATCAATCTTTTAAAGCAGATGCCTAAATCATATAAGATAGTCATGCTTAAGAATGAATTTGGTAATATTGAAGTTGATTCTAAGTTAATGCAGGATTCAAATATTAAGGTTACTGAGATGCTTAATGGCTGTTTATGCTGCATTTTAGTAGGGAAATTAGGTAATGCATTAGATGAGATCCTCCAAAAATTTACGCCTGATCACATAATAATTGAGACTTCCGGCTCTGCTTACCCTGCACCCATTGCCTGGGAGATCAATAAGATGAAAGACAGGTTAAAGTTGGATGGTATCGTAACAATTATTGATGCTAAAAATTTCACTGGCTACAGAGATATTAGCTATACAGCTAAGATCCAGGCACAATATACGGATTTGATCTTAATAAACAAACATGAAGGTATGAGCGAGCAGGAGCTGGATAAAGTGCTTGATGATGTTTACGAGCTTAATGCTACTACTCCCAAGATAAAGACTGATAAAGGATATGTTTCAGCTAATCTAGTTTTCGGATTAAATTCTAAGCTTTTTATAACACAGCATCAGGAAAATGTATCAGAAGACCATGACCATCATCATAAGGAAGTTGAGATCTTAGAGCTGCATAGTCCTAAAATATTTGATAAAGAGGAATTTTTAATGATCATAAAAGAACTTCCTAAATGGGATTTCTATAGAATTAAAGGCATGGTTAGAACTAAAGATAAAAACATATTAATAAACTGTGCTTTTGGAGATATCGAGGTAATTGATTCAAATGAACAATACAATGAAACTGCAGTCACATTCATGGGAAAGAACATGAATTACCATTTACAGGAATTACGTCAGGTTTTCCATGTTGATGAGAATGAATTAAAGATGCTAGATTAAGCTGTTAAGCTTATCTATCATTTTGGAAATATATTCAAAGCCTTTGGTCCAGATGCCATCGCCATTAAGGTCATAGCCAAATCCTTTAAGTAATTGGGCTGGATCTTTACTGGAACCACTACTTAATATGCCTTTGATCTTTTCTAAACCCGTTGCCCTATTATCTAAATAATCCTCATACAGACTAAGGCCTAAGAGTTCCCCAAATGGATAGGCATAGCAATAGAATGGCGTATGAACGATATGGGGGATATACATCCATTCGTGCTTGAAAGCTTCTGGGATTATGACACTACCTTTAAATTGCGATCTAAGGTTTTTAAGATAGGCATTATCCAGTTCATCAATACTGCATCCGTTAACTATCATTTCATGAGCTTCTATTTCAAATTTAACAAAATAGATCTGTCTGATGATCGAGGCGTAAATATCGCTTACCTTTTCAAACAGCATACTAATCTGTTCTTCTTTGGAATCACTTTGCTCAAGCATATTATCAAAATTTACCATTTCACCCAAGGTGGAGCCAGTCTCAGCTAAAATGAGCGGTGCATTATAGGTCAATATACTATTGTTACTACTCAAGACAGAATGTATAGCATGCCCCATTTCGTGTGCTAAGGTCATGAAATCCCTTTTGATGCCTGTATAGTTTAGGAATATGTAGGGAGGCAGTTTAGGGCTAATTGGAGCACAAAAACCCCCACCCTTTTTATTCTTTCTAGGTAAATAATCAATCACCCGGGAATTAAAAATTCTTTCAACTTGGATAGCCATATCAGGATCGAGTAGTCCGTAATTTTTCTTAACTAGTTCTTTAGCCC
>LNGD01000188.1 GCA_001587675.1 Candidatus Methanofastidiosum methylothiophilum | reverse complement strand
CCAAAATGCTCCCCTAATATTAATATTCTTTTGCACGGATTTGGATACATATCTAAAAACTTAAACAAAAAGGAGAAGGAATTCTTTTTCGAAACAATAGACAAATATAGAAATGGCAATATCTCTTTAAGTGTTCCAACTAATATGTTAAAATCTTGGGTTTTGAGATTTGATGAGAAATATCTAGAAAATCAGAGTTTCTTTGAGCCATATCCAGATGAATTACTATCTGTTGAAGATATTAACTCATGTGAGGTAAGGAACTATTGGGAATAGCCTAGCTTTTCTTAAATGCTTTTATTTCTTCAACATCCGTTAGTTTCCAGACTATGCTCCTCTTCTCTTTAATAAGGGACTCTAAAGAGTCATCAGTAGAATGCCCCAGAGCTATCATTATGTTTTTGGATAGATTTCTCTCTTTTATCATTTTAACAAAATCTTTTCTTATTTGTTCATCTTCTTCTTCATCCGCAATATGAACAAGTTTTCCAGAAAGCACCATAAAACTAAAATCTGAGAAATCTTTTTCATATTCTTCTATTTCTACAAGTACATAAGGATACTCTCTAAAAAATGATATTTTTTTACCATAATTTGTAGATAAAAAGTACATATAATTTCCATCAAAAATATACAAAAGTGGTGCAATATACGGGTATTTGCCCCCTCTAAAAGCAACTCTACAGAGGTATTGCTTTGAAATAAGTTTGTCATATTCAGCTTTTTCCATTTTTGGAAGCTTTACAATATCGTTTTTTTCCATGATTAATATTAAAAATATAACTATTAAAATCTTTTCTTGGATATATATTTTATAAGATATTATTTAATATAATTTTTGCAAAATATAGATAGATTTATAATAAGAATTTAGATTTGAAAGTCTATTAAATTGTATGGGCTTTATTATGTCGGATAGTATTATTCAGAATCAACAAAAAGAACATAGTGAAGGAGTAAAGACACTACTTGGGGACCCTAAAAGGGCTATAATAAAGTTAGCTATGCCCATGATAATAGCGATGCTTGTTCAAACGTTATACAATTTTGCTGATGCACTTTGGGTTTCTTTTTTAGGGCCTGATGCACTATCTGCAGTTGGATTTTTCTTTCCTTTCTTTTTCATGATCATGTCTGTAGGGGCCGGTATAGGGATGGGAGGAAGTGCGGCCATATCACGATTTATTGGGGCCCATAAGAAAGAAGAAGCCGATAATGTTGCTGCACATACCATTGTATTAATGGTAATATTGGGAATAATTATTACAATCCCTTTTGTTATATTTTCAAGAAATATCTTTGAATTAATGGGAGCTGGAAATGTAATTGATGAGGCCACTGTTTATGCCCAGATAATGTTTGCCGGGACATTACTTATATTTTTTTCAAATATTGCAAATTCGATCCTTAGGGGGGAAGGTGATGCAAAGAGGTCCATGTATGCAATGGCATTTGGATCTGTATTGAACATAGTACTTGATCCAATATTTATATATCCGCTAAAGATGGGAGTTGCAGGAGCAGCTTGGGCATCAATTGTGTCAATGGCAATATCCGCGGGGATTCTTTTCTACTGGCTTTTCATTAAGAAAAATAGTTATGTGTCGATTAATCTTTCTAATTTTAGATTTCATAAATTTATTTTGTTAGATATCTTAAGAGTGGGTGTTCCTTTCACACTATCTCAGTTACTTATGTCATTTTCTTTTTTAGCATTGAACCTGATTGTGGTGTCTGTAGGAGGTACCGATGGAATCGCTGTATATACAACTGGCTGGCGTATAGTAATGTTTGGTACTTTACCTTTGGTTGGAATGGCCACAGCAGTCACAGCAGTCACAGGGGCGGCATATGGTGCAAATGAAATAAAAAAAATAGATATTGCGTATCTCTATTCTGTAAAAATTGGTCTTATAATCGAAGTTTTTGTAGCCATAATCGTTTTTATATTTGCGCCACAAATTGCTTCAATATTTACTCAATCTGAAGGAGGGGCAAGAATTTTTAAAGATATTATAAGTTTCTTAAGAATAACTGCTATTTTCTACCCTTTAGTATCTTTTGGAATGTTCTCATCAGCGTTGTTCCAAGGGACTGGCAAAGGAATGAACTCCCTTATAATAACTCTATTTAGAACAATTATTTTTATAGTTCCATTTTCATATTTATTTGCAATTCCTTTGAAAATGGGGCTTGATGGTGCTTGGTGGGGCCTTGTAGCAGGAAATATTATTGGTTCAGGGATTGCCTTCATTTGGGCAAGATTTTATGTTAATAGATTATTGAAAATTAATTCTTTGTCTTGATTTTAATAGAGTTGATTATTTTTAAAAAATTTTAATGGTAAAACTCTTATACTAGTAAATACTAATTACTTTGGTGTTTTAATGAAAAAGATATTACTTAGGTCGTTAGGGTTTGCAATAGTCTTAGTAATGTTCTTG
>LNGD01000187.1 GCA_001587675.1 Candidatus Methanofastidiosum methylothiophilum | reverse complement strand
GATTCCTCATATATCAGTTAATATAGTTCCAATTATAAGGGGCACTCAGAATACAATTGTACATAAAAGATCTTTTAAAAGAAAAATCGACCCATTAAAATACGACTTTAATGGTGGTCACGTTACTTACGAACCTGTATTATCCTCTGATCCAAAGAGTATAGAGCTGTTAAATGATAAAACTGCATTGAGAGAAACTAGAGAGGAGATAGCTATATCAAATGATGGCAGGCCATATGTTTTTTCATCAAAAGATCTTATTAGATTCACAAAAGTTGGAGAACTCCTTACTGGATTTGATGACAAAAATTCGATTAATGTTGGATATATGACTGGGTACATCCTATTTGTTCCCGCGGATTCAACAATTATCATCACAGATGAAAACGAAGATGGCTCAATAGAAGAGCTCTCATATAAGGAAATTGCAATGCCTGAATTGGTATCCTTATTCAATAATAAATCCGAAGATTTTGCAGGGGGAGCAACAGCAATATTAAAAGAACTTTCTAATCCAAATAGTGAAATCTATAATAGATTTTGGCATATAATAAATTTAAATAAAAATAAATAAAATTTATTCTACAACAAAGATTAATTTAACAGTAGCTTTGTATTTAACTATCTTGCCATCACTTACTTTTCCAGTTAGTTTTTCAACTTCAACTCCTTTGATATTATGAACTGTCTTTGAAGCAACAAATACCGCCTTTGATACTGCATCTTCCCAACTTATTTCAGATTTACCAACTACCTCAATTACTTTTGCAACATCTGACATAATAATCCCATATTATTACTGTTTGTAGGTATAAATAGCTTTGGTATATAACTTATCCAATAGATATATTTTTATTAAGTTAAACACTATGATAATTATGTCAATCGTTGTTATCGCTTATCCGGAACTTAAAAAGAAAGACTATGACAAAATTCAAGACTTGAGGAGCAAATACGACACCCTATATTATGATATTGTAAATCCACATTTCACAATTGTTTTTCCTGTGATCAATATCAATAAGAAAGAACTAGTTCCTGAAATCGAAGAAAAATGTAGGGACATGAAACCAATAGATTTTTGTCTAAGATGTGCAGTCTTAAATAAAGATTCTTTTAACGATTATTGGCATATTTTTTTAGTCCCTGACGAAGGTTTTAGTGATATAGTAAAACTTCACGATAGGCTATACTCCGGAAAACTAAAAAATGAGCTTTTTCTAGCCATTCAGTATATTCCCCACTTAGGAATTGGTAACTCTACAAATGCAAATGAATGTAAAAAACTTGTAGATGAATTAAATGCAATGAATTTTGAAATATGCGGTAAGATAAAAACACTTACAATTGCAGAATATAAAGATGATAAAATAAATGAAATTAAAACAATTGAGCTTGAATAATTTTTATTCAAATTTGTCCATTTAAATCAATAATTTGTCTTAACGTACCCACTAAACTTAAAAACATAATCAATATACCAAATGAAAGAGTTTATAGTGGATATTGGTGTTTATATGGCATATAATGTTTCTGAAAAGGTTATATCTGCTCATTTGGTTGAGGGCGAGATGCAAAGTCAAAGTCTCATTGGAATTAAAATAGACCAGACTTTGACACAGGATGCAACAGGCACACTTGCCTATCTACAGTTTGAAGCTATGGGGATACCAAGAGTAAAAACTGAATTATCCGTAAGTTATGTAGATCATAATACCTTGCAGACTTCATTTGAAAATGCGGATGATCATGCATATCTACAAAGCGTTGCAAAAAAATATGGGGTGATTTTTTCAAGACCTGGCAATGGCATTTGTCATCAATTACACTTAGAAAGATTTGGTGCACCTGGAAAAACTCTTCTTGGCTCTGATAGTCACACACCAACAGGTGGGGGCATAGGCATGATTTCTATGGGTGCAGGGGGGCTAGATGTAGCACTTGCAATGGCTGGTGAGCCATTTTACTTGAAAATGCCAGACATAATAGAAGTATGTCTTGATGGAGAGCTTTCTGATTGGACTTCTGCAAAAGATGTAATTTTAGAACTTTTGAGACTTTTATCCGTTAAGGGTGGAGTAAATAAAATATTTGAATTTACAGGAAAAGGTATTAAGGGTCTATCTGTTCCTGAAAGAGCAACTATTACAAACATGGGGACTGAACTTGGGGCAACAACTTCTATTTTTCCAAGTGACAAAATAACAAAGAAGTTCATGGAATCTGAGGGAAGAGAATTCCAATGGCGGAAACTTAAAGCAGATAATGGTGCAGAATACTCTGAAACAATCTCTATAGATTTGAGTAAATTAGAGCCAATGATTGCAAAACCTCACATGCCCGATAATGTTGTGAAAATAAGTGAAATTGAAGGTACTAAAGTATCCCAAGTTGCAATTGGAAGTTGCACCAATTCATCATATAAGGATTTAGCACTAGTATCTGAAATTCTAAAAAATAAATCTGAATCAAATCC
>LNGD01000186.1 GCA_001587675.1 Candidatus Methanofastidiosum methylothiophilum | reverse complement strand
CCGGGTTTTTTACCTAAATATGTTCTAAGTTCCATAGGTTCTCTCAATGGGTCAATAGGTGGATTTGTAACTTGAGATGCATCTAAAAGCATTCTATCCCAATAGGAAACATAAGATTTGTCGTTACCACTTCCAGTAAGAATCATTCCCCCAGTTTCAGCCTGCTTTTTAATACTGTTGATAGTAAATGAGCTCCAATGGTTATTTTCTTTATAAAGGGCAATATTTTTTCTTATGGTGAGAGCATCTGTTGGACACATAGCTTCGCATCTATGACATCCGACACATTTATCATTGTAAATTCTGATTAAATCAAAATCATCAAAATATTTGAATACTTCTTCTGAACATTGCCTTACGCAGACTTTACATTTGATACATCTGTCCTCATTTTTTTCTACGATAAATTCAGGAATAATATTAGACATAATTACCATCCAACAAAGATATTACTGGTTCTCCACCTTTTGGCCTGTAGACTGAATCAAGATCTGGGCATACTTTTCTTACAGCGCATTCTTCACTCGACATGTATATAGTATTGTCATTCTTTGCGACAATCATTGGCCTAAGTTTTAATCTGTCACTTAAACCCATTATTCCATTCTCAAATCCGAGAATAACAGAAAATGGCCCGGTAAGAAGAGCACTTGAGTAGGTCATTCTCAAAGCTCTCAAAAGTTCACTTTCCTTTTGATTCATTCTATCAATTTCAGTCCACATTGGACTTGCTAATACTTTAGAAGCTAGAGGCAATGTAAGATTATTCTTTCTGACTAAGAAATCAAAAAGGTATGTTATTACCTCAGTATCTGTTACTAGATTGCATTTGTATCCATACATCTCAAGATATCTTCTATTGGTATCATAAGAAGATATTTCACCATTGTGAACGATTGTCCAATCAAGTAATCCAAAGGGATGTGCCCCTCCCCACCACCCAGGAGTATTAGTTGGAAATCTTCCATGGGCAGTCCATATGTAACCATTGTACTCTTCAAGCCGGTAAAACTTGCTTATGTCTTCTGGGTATCCTACCCCTTTGAAGACACCCATATTTTTTCCACTTGAAATAACATATGCTCCATCTATATTATTATTTATATCCATTACAACTTGAAATGTTTCTTCTCTCTCTGAATCTCTAGACAGAATATTCCTATTTTTGACAAAATATCGCCATAATAATGGTTTTTTTGGTAACATGATAGTGTTGTCAGTTCTTATTTTTTCGTCATATTCGATAAGGAAATGTTTGTTGAGTAATTCTTCAGTCTCTTCTTTTGCCTTTATTGAATCAAAAAATAAATGAAAAGCATAATCATCTGGGTAATCTGGGTAAATACCATACCCTGCAAAACCGCCACCTAAGCCATTAGCCCTATCATGCATTACAGAAATTGCATCTGTAATCACGCTGCCATTGACTTTCTCGCCGTCAGTATTAATTAATCCAAATATAGAACAGCCAGAAATATCTTTTTCCTTAATATATTTGTTCATAAATAAGGCTTAAATATTAATATATATATTAATTACTATAAATTTGTGGCATTAATTAGTCATATAAATAATAATAAATACCTATTAAGGACATTATTTAATAATATAATTAATCTAAAAAAGACCTTTTATGTTTCCCTTGTCATCAATGTCCATCTTAACAGCTGCTGGCGATCTTGATAATCCTGGCATTAAATTGATATTACCACAAACTACAACGATATAACCAGCTCCACTAGCAAGTTCAACATCAGTAACCTCAAGATCAAATGGTGGAGGAACTCCGATTAAATTTTTATCATCTGAAAGAGATAGTTGAGTTTTAGCTATGCAAACAGGTAGATTGCCATATCCTAATTTCTTATATAATTCAAGTTTCTTCTTTGGTTTTGTTTCATATATCACACGTTTAGCACCATATATTTTTTCAGCGATTGTTTCTATTTTTTTTTCAAGATCGTCAGAAAGTTCGTAAAGCGGTTTGAAATTGTTCTTTTGTTTTGTTAAGTCTAAAACGATATTAGCTAGATCTATCCCACCTTTTCCCCCTTCAGAAAACATTTTAGATACTGCTACGGGCACATCTTTTTTTGAGCATAGTGATTTAATCATTTCAAGTTCTTGATCTCTGTCAAAGTCAAATTTGTTAATCGAAACAACGACTGGCACTCCAAATTGCTTAAGATTATCTATATGTTTTTCAACATTTTTTAATCCTTTTAGAAAAGCTTCTTCGTCATGGTATGTAATAATGTCCTTTAATCCGCCGTGATATTTTATTGCCTTGCATGTTACAACAAGCACTATGGTAGAAGGATAAAATTCACCCTTTCTTGAAACTACATTCAAAAATTTTTCTGCACCTAAATCAGCACCAAATCCAGCTTCAATAATAACATAATCTGCTATTTTCAAGGCAATATTTGTAGCAACTATAGAATTTGTACCTATGGAAATGTTTGCAAAAGGCCCTCCATGTATTATGGTAGGAGTATGTTCAATTGTCTGAACA
>LNGD01000185.1 GCA_001587675.1 Candidatus Methanofastidiosum methylothiophilum | reverse complement strand
CAACATAGAAGATGAAGTGTTATTGGAAGCAATAACACAAAGGGAAAGTGCAGGAAGAATACTAGAACATATTGCAACATATTCGTCAGATATAAGTTTATTGGAAGATATCGCATATATGTTTCCATTGGTGGTATGGAACAAGAAGTGCATTTCAAAAGGGGCACTATTGGGTATGATCGAAGAAACTGAACAACTTGAAGATTTGGTAAGAATATTCGAAGACAGCGAAGACTTGGAGATATGTAATGCAATATTGGAAAGGACAACTAATCCAAATATAGCCACCAGAAATCCAGACATTTGGAATAATAAAATAATAAAATTGATACTTCAGGGAAACAAAAATACATTCTTAGACAAACTCAATGGAAATGAGGAACTTACAAGGGCATATAAAATAACAAAAGAAGCAATAAATGGAGAGATAAATCAAAAGATACCCCCAGAGGAGTTAGAATGCCTAGCCAAGAATCCAAAGGTCCCAGAGAAAGTGTTGGAAGAAATGCTGGAAAAAGAGTGGAGGATTGTAGTAGGGCCAATAAGTACAAGAAAAGACCTATCAGAGAGTTTGAGTCTGAAGATCTTAAGGTCTGAGACAAGCATAATAAATAAAATCACAGAAGGGAAAGTGAATATCGGTAATTATGTAAATTTAAATGACTCCGTAGTACCAGTGCAATCCTTGGCTTGGAATACCCCCCACCCCAAAGTAATTGAGGAAATTATAAAATTCTCAAGAACTACAAAATTAGAAGGGAAGGGGATTATAAATAGTTTATTATTCTATAACGAAACTTTGAGGGAGGAATTGCCTGAATTATTCAAAAAAGCATTTGAAGCGAATTACGGCCCCCTATTCGAGATATATGTGCCAGGGCATATATTAGAAGAATGGTATGGGAACAATCTTCACCCGAAAGCGATGAGTTGGGTATACCAAAGGCTTCACGAAGATTCAAAACAAAAAGTGTACAGTTTGGTATCAATGGAAGTACAAGCACTATTGAGCATAAAGGAGAGTTAAACAATGATAGATACCTTAACAAAAGAAAAAGAAGATAAAGTAAGTGAGTTAATACTAGATTTATATAAAGAGGTCAAAGACCCAGAACTTTTAAAAGCACTAACTAAAAGCAAGAAGAGTATATTCAACAATTTAGTTTATGACACTACCGACATAGAGAAGTTAATGAAAATGAAGGACATAGATGAAGCCGCGTATTGTAGGGGGGCACTACCAAGAGAAACAATATTAGAGGACTTGAACAAACTATCTAGTTCAGTAAAAATAATAGTGTTAGAAAAATATAGCAATGACCTAGAGATATGCAATGCAATTATAAACACAGAGAAGCACATAACAAGGGCCATAAAAGAAATGGTACTAACAGGGCATTTAAATAAATTACTAAAAGATATAGACACAAAGAACACAACAAAAACAATCAAAGAAGCAATCGAAATAACTATTAAAAGTATAGAAGAGGAAACGAAGCCAAATAAAAATTTATTCGACCTACTAATAAAGAATCCAGATATACACAAAGAAACACTAAGGTACATAATCCAAGAGGGGGGTGATGACACAATCAGAAGAGTTTCAGGAAAGAAAAATCTCTCAATAGACATCCAAAGAGAGGTCATAATAAGAATTCAGAATATGGAAACTTATAATCCAAAACACAACGACTTAAATTATACCAAAATCAATGCAATAGTCAATTTTTTAGCAATGACTAGTTTGAAAGAATTATTCAAAGGAGGGGTGGAGGTATGGAAAGAACTAGCAGAAGCCGAGAAGATACTAAAAAAAGGCAAGTTATCTTTTAGCCCGACATTTAAGGTGGGGGTAACCACACATGGAATTTACGATAATCCAATACTAGAAGAAGACCAAGAGTTGTTTGAATTAGTGGTGAGAGAAATTGGAACATTGCCTACCAAAGACACCCTTCAGAAGATACCAAAGGAGAGAGTATTTTATATGTACAAGAGTTTTGAAGACTCTTTTTACAAAAGAGAGCTATATCAACACCTGTCAGAAGAACACAAAGCAATAGTAGACATTAAAGATAGAATATAATAAATTTTAGGAGAATAAAGAATGATAACATTGTCAAAAGAAGATATGGAAGAGTTATTGGACGGCAAATCTGTAATAGTATATGTAGAAGACGAATATGGAAGGGACATAGAAGTAGAGTTGGATTCTGAGTTGAGGAGAAGATAAATTGGTAGAACCAAAGATATATTTTCCACCTGATGGAGGAGAAGAAGAACCACAGATTATATATGAAGAAGAAGGGGAGGAAGATTAATGAGTAGATGTAATCCAAACTACCCATTTTATATTGCAGGAAAAGACGGGTTATGCTTACAAAAAGCTAGTGTATGCAATATATGTGAAGGGGATAAAGCAAAAAGGGGCTTGATATTAGGAAACATATCTGACATCCGTGACCTTGAGACAATCGGGAGAGATGTGGAAGAATTGAATTACGAACAGACCCTAGAATATCTAAAGAA
>LNGD01000184.1 GCA_001587675.1 Candidatus Methanofastidiosum methylothiophilum | reverse complement strand
TGGATTGGAAAGGATTAACAAGGAGCTAAAACGGAGATCGAGAGTCTTAGGCGCTTTTCCAAGCGACAAGTCATTCATGAGGCTTGGTGTATCGATTCTGATGGATATCAATGAAGAGTGGATGACAGTTAGGAGGTATTTATCTATGGACGTGGAGTAAGATATGGTATTACAGGGCGCTCCAAATTACAGAACTTTCGGCACACTGCCGGCGATGCTTCCAGGAAAGATATTTATTGGTGGACGGTATTACCTTGCATACTCCAGGAGGGATATACAGATCGGAATCTGGGTTTGATCAATATATCTTTCTAATAGATTGGTTGACGTATGAATTGATATGAAGACTATTCACGATATATGACAGAACTATAGGCTTGTCCAGGAAATCATCTCTTTGGGTGAATTAAATGTCAAAGATCTCATTTAAATTCCCATTTGCAGAATATATATTTGTATCATTTGCGCTTTGCATTATTTTAACCATAGGATTTTTTAATATAATTTTTTTAGATCAAACCCTATCTGCTTCAGCATTTTCTGCAGGTTCCATGCCAAATGGTCCCTATAGCTATGCTGGCAGAACATTCAACGACCAGCCAGTGATAGATCCATGGGCTTCTGCATTGCAGTATGAACCGGAGTTGTATTTGGCATATGATATAGTTAGGTCCTTAAATTTGCCTCTTTGGAATCCTTATATTGGCACTGGTGTTCCGCTTGCAGGCGACATGATTAGTGCAGTATTCTTTCCATTAAACTTTATTATTTATATTGTTTCAAAAGATAATTTTTGGCAATGGATGGATATTATCCTTTTATTGAGATTGTTCATCTCAGGATTCTTTACGTATTGCTTCATGAGGGAGATTTGTTTAAACAAGAGTGGTTCTCTTATTTCCGCTTCTGCCTTTATGCTTAATGGTTATCTAATATTATATATCAATATGGCTCATTTAAATGTAGAGATTTTGCTTCCTGCATTGCTATTTTTTATTGAGAGACTTTTCAAGAACCAAAATGCAACTTCTTGTTTATATTCGTCTTTGATTATCGGATTATCCATCATTGGGGGGATGCCTGAGTCGACTCTCTTTTCATTCCTCTTTGTGTGTTTATATTATCTTTTTAGGATTTATATGGAACGCATATATGATCTCAAAGGAATATACAAGTCAATAACTTGGCTACTAGCTTCGTTCCTATTGGGAATTATGCTATCGTCGTTAGTGACCATACCCTTCATTGAATACTACTTTAATTCCTGGCACTTTCATAAGAGTACGCTCGGTGTTTACCATTATGTATTTGATTTTGATACAATTTCTCTATTAATCCCCTATTTCTTTGGGCCTATTAAAGGAATCTGGGGCTCCGGAGAGGTATATGAAGTATTGCCCTATATTGGGATTACCCCGTTATTTCTTGCATTTTCGGCAATAACTATTAAGAAAGGGATTACGAGATCTCTAATAACTTTCTTTTATCTCTTCTCAGCTTTTTATATATTGAAAACTTATGGTGCTCCGATCATAAATTCAATTGGACTGCTTCCGTTATTTAACGTAAGTATCTTTCCCAAGTATTGCTTCTTGCCATTTGCCTTTTCCATTTCAGTTTTGGCTGGAATCGGCTTCGAAAACCTTTCGAGATTATCATTTAAGAGGATATTATTTCAGTCGGCAATTATAATATCTTTAATTTTCATTTTATTTTTTGGAAATATATATGGAACTAAGGTGGATCAGTTAATGATGCCAAATGTGGTTTACGGCATTTTCCAAGCCGCCATCATAATTTTATTAATTAATATCATATTATATTTTTATTTTAAACACTTAACTAAAACCTTTGCAAGCTTTGTAATAAATATATTAATTTTATTACTAATATTGGAGCTGGTTATTTATATACCTAGCGATAGAGCAGAAAGGCTGAATCCTTTTGAGAATCCTCCTTATGTCGATTTCATTCAAAGAGACAATGAATTATTTAGGGTAATCGGACTAAACAGTATACTAATGCCGAATGTAGCAAGTTCCTTTAAGATATATGATGTAAGAGAACTCTTTCCAATGAAAATTAAAAATTATAGAAATTTCATTTATTATACTATAGATCCATTTGAGAAGCGTTTTCTAGCCACAAATCTAGAGATTGTCCCAGAAACTCTTAATGTGCTGAATTTTTTAAATGTAAAATATATCTTATCAGATCACTATTTGACATTACATAAAACGGCACTTGAAAATGATATGATAAATAAAATATTTAAAGATGCAAAAATTTTAGGGAATAAATCGCTAGTTATGAAGGGAACCTTTAATGGCAGATCTATGTTGTTTCAACATCCCCCCTCAACGATTATCTATGAACTTTCTATCCCTTCAGAAGCGGCTTACTTAAATTTCAGTTTTGGTTTAGATCCTCGGGTGTGGTCTCCCGATAAAGGCGATGGAGTACTATTTGAACTAATTGTCATTGATGATCTTGATGCAAAAACTCAGGTCCTATCAAGATATGTGGATCCAAAGAAC
>LNGD01000183.1 GCA_001587675.1 Candidatus Methanofastidiosum methylothiophilum | reverse complement strand
ATATAAATAATGATAAAATAATTAAATAATAATAGATATTGATAACTAAAAATTGAAAATATAAAAAATTAGATTATCTCCTCTGAACATTTTCCCAACAAATTTCCCATATAGGGAGACTGCTACATTTCTCATCAATTATTTTATAGAATACGAGATCTCTTGGGTGGTCTATACCAGTTTCATAAAGTTTACTTTTCTTTGTCTTTGTATCCCCATATGTAACAATTGCAATCTGATCTTTAGAATAGCCATAGAATGGTAAACCCTGGCAATATACTCTCTGTAATTTAACTTTAGTTCTTTGTGAAACTATACCCGTGTCAGATCTTGCGGATATTTCTGTTTTAAGAGGATCCTTACTTATAATGGTGGTGATGGAATCTGGAGTGTTAAGCTCATTGTATACTCCGTCGCTCATATATACTGCATCATATTTATCAAAATAGTGCAGATCTGCTATATCAATCTGGCTAATCTTTTGACCGTATAACGACTCAAGTTCTTTAGGTAAAAGAATATCGTATTCTTCTCCTTTAAGCCAAGATTTTAAGATATCAGTCGGTTGGTCAAGAATCAAGACTTTGGCAGAAACAGAAGCCGGCATGACCAATAAAAATATAGAAAATATTGCAACAAAAAAAATAACAAATTTATTTTTCATAGTAACACCGATTAATAAAGATTTTAAAAATATATAAAATTATCTCTAAGTTTAAAGAGTTTCTATAATCCTTTTGTATAGAGCATCTACTTTTACTTCAGGATTTAATCCCAGTATCTTTGAAAATTTCATTATCTGAGGTGGCTCAAGGCTGGCTCTTGCCAAGAGTTCATCATTAGCAAATATTTCTTTGGGAGTTCCATCCCCAATAATCTGGCCATTTCCCATCACAACGACCCTCTCTGAAAGTTCAGAAACAAGCTCCATATCGTGAGTTATCAATAAAACGGTAACATTTCTCTTATGAAGCTCCTTTACAATTTCTAAAATTCCTTGGATGGATAGGAGGTCCAGCCCAGTTGTGGGCTCATCCAAAACAAGTATTTCGGGTTCCATTACAACAACTGAAGCTAGAGCCAATCTTTGTTTTTCCCCTCCTGAAAGAGATAATGGATGCGCATCCCGATATTTGGAAAGCCTCGTTGTCTTCAAGACTTTATCAACTCTGGCCACTATTTCATCCTCAGGTAGTTGAAGATTTCTTGGTCCGAAAGCAATTTCATTGAATACTGTTTCTTCAAATATTTGATTTTCTGGATTCTGGAAAAGATGACCAACTTTTTTAGAAAGCTCTGCAATGGAAAATTTTTTGGTGTCTTCGCCCAGTATTAAGACTTTACCTCTTGTTGGCCGTAAAAGGCCGTTTAAATGCTTAGCTAATGTGGTTTTACCACTCCCATTTTGGCCTACAAGAGAAAGGAATTGGCCCTTTTTGACTGTAAGATTAACACCTTTAAGAATCTCATCACATTCAGGATAGCTAAAATGCAAATCAAAAATTTCAATTGCGTTCATATGAAAAGCCTTCTCCCTTCCTCAATTGTTAATGCGATGTCCTTAACATAACCTCCTTCTTTTAAGAGATAAGTAAGATAACTGATGTCTGGGACCATTATTCCAAGTTCTCTCAAAATTGGAACTTTTTCAAATACGTGTCTTGGTGTGCCTTCAAGTACCACTTTTCCTTTATCCATAACGACAACTCTATCGGAAAGTTCAGCAATAGGTTCAGTTTTGTGCTCAACTAAAACAATCGTCATTTTTTCATTTTTATGAAGGTCTCTTAGAACTCTAAATACTTCTCGTTTTCCAACTGGATCAAGCTGACTTGTAGGTTCATCCAAAACTAAGACTTCTGGCATCATTGTAAGTGATGCAGCTATAGCTATTCTCTGTTTTTGCCCTCCAGAAAGATTCCCTGGAAACTCATCCCTCTTGTTCTCCATGTTAACAATAGAAAGCGCCCAAGATATCCTTTCTTCAATTTCATCTCTTGGAACTGCTAGATTCTCTGGGCCGAATGCAAGTTCTTCTTCAACGGTCATGGCAAAAAGTTGTGATTCAGGATTTTGGAGGATCATGCCAACTTTCTTGGAGAATTCACTTACTTCTTTTTCTCTTGTACTAATCCCATCAATGAAAACGTCACCAGAGAATTCACCAGTTATTGTCTTTGGGATTATTCCATTTAAAGTAAGGCACAATGTTGATTTCCCGCACCCAGAAGGCCCAATAATTGAGACAAATTCACCTTTTTTTATGTTTAGATTTATTCCATTTAGAACTTCTTCCTTCTGGGAATGATATTTAAAGTGCAGGTCTTTTATCTCAATCATTAATATCCATTTTTCCAACAATCTTTATAAACATTACATCAATTATATTGGGAGGAGGATTACGAATTGAGGGACTTACTGTGCATTGGAAACGTCAATATAGACACAATTATGAGTGTAGAGGCTTTTCCAACGGTAAATGGGGAGACAAAGATAGAAGGGCTTGAGATAAAGTATGGTGGATCTGCATTTAACGTTTCAGTCAATAGCTCTATATTAGGATTAAACTCTGGGATCATGACGACGGTAGGAAATGATAG
>LNGD01000182.1 GCA_001587675.1 Candidatus Methanofastidiosum methylothiophilum | reverse complement strand
GTATAAAATTAAAGGAGAGGATAGAATATGTGTAACGAAAGGTCAGTAACAAGGAATAGCATCGAAAGACAAGCATTGGCAAAAATACAGCAAATAATATCAAGGAACGAAGAAACACACAACACAAAGAGGATGGAAGCAATGAAAAAGATTGCCAATCTTATCAAATTAGAAGAAAAAGAAAGCAAGAAGAAAAAGATGCAAGAAGAGTATGAAAGACTTTCCGAGGGGAAAGTGCCATTGACATTATCTGAAGAAGAAGCAAGAGAACTAGAGAAGGCACTAAAACTTTTCTACAATATACGAGGAATACAATATGGAGAAACATACACCTTAAGCCCAGAATTAGGAATAAGAATTGAAGTAGAGGGTGGAACTAGGCGAGTATGTCAGTCAAGAAACTATGCCTCATCAACAGTGCAAAGATACGACAGAACAGTAATGGTAAGGAGGGTATGAAGATGTACAGGCTATTTGCAATAGGTATAATACTCCTATCAATAGGTGCAGTATTGGAGGCAAATGACACAGACAGAACAGTTCAAGAAGAAGTGGTAGAAATACAGGGGATGAGGGATTTCAATTCCCTCTCTGAGTTGAAGATATTTTTGCTTCAGGACCCAACAGACTGGGAAAACTACAAGGAAAGCACTAATGACTGTGACGACTTTGCTAGGACATTGGTTAGTAGGGCGGCAGATAAGGGATTTATTATATCCCTACAATTAGTAAGTCCAGAACAATACCACGAATACTTTGGCAAAACACTATCTGGAAATCATATGATATGTAGTGCAATAGTAAGGAACAAAATCTACTTCATTGAACCACAGACAGACGAGGTAGAGTTTGTATCCTATATGGATTAGTGAATCAAATGGAAGAAATAGACGCAATAGATTCAATACGGGGAACAATAAAAGAATGTGGAACTTGTAGACACTTTTGGGGGAAGTTCACAGGAATATGTATGCATCCACTAAGAACAGAAGAAGAACACTACCCCAGAAGCACGAATACTTGCCAAAAATGGGAGAGAAAACTCTTATAATATTCTCTTTTTCTTTTTGCCCCAAACACTCACGGTCTTAGTAGAGTGAATTTGAATAGATACGGAGTGGGGGAACCAAGTCTAAAAGCCATACGGACTGGCGTTAGGATAGGCAAAGACCTAGACTACCGTTAAACCTTAGGAGGTGATTGTTATGGCAAACAAAACAGAAGAAAGATTGAACAATTGGAAGAAGAACAATCTAGGGAAATCAGTATATGGAAACGAAGAAGAAATGGCAAATGCAGACATAAGCGATTTTGACGGACCAATGGGATTAGCCCTAGTAAGTTCCATCATAACAAGATGGAAAGCAGTCGAGATAAAGCCGATGGAAGTGTTCACTGAGGCAAAAAAGCTAGACCCAAGAGAGAAAACATTATTGTTCCGAACAATAGTGAGGCTAGGATTCCTAGAGAGAGTATATAGAAACAATAATGTGATAGAGATGTATAAAAAGGAATGGGACGACATCATAGAGGCAGTATTAGTAAATGTGAAAGTAAACGAAAAGGAAGTATACATCCCAGAAAACTCCGTGGGCATAATAGAAGGATACTATACATTAGGTGAGATAATAGTTCTCTTAAAAGCATTCAACGACAAACCAGAAATAATCCAGTTCCTAGCCGAGATGATGGAAGATTATGAAATAGGCGATACAAAAGTGAGAGGTGCATAAGTTTGGTAGCAATAGTAAATGGAAGAGTTGTAGAAGAAAGAACAGTAATGCCCGTAGTGGCACAAGATTGGAACATTTGCATTGGAAACAAAAGAAACGATGTAGAAGAGTTCCAAGAAATGACATTAGAGGAAATCAGGAAATACTGGAGGGGGTAAGATATCAAAAAATACCTAAGGGTTCTGTCAAGGCCAATAGAAAAGGACTGGAAGCACTCAAAATACAATGTATTCGAGAGAGTAATTTACGGTGAAAAAAGATTTAGTGAGGATTACTCTTTCAACACGAAGATAAGAAAAGAAGAGAAAAGATTGGTAAAACAGTCTTTAGAAAATATAAGAAATTAGAAATTAATTTATTTTTCCTTTTTTTTGACTAGGACATTTTAGCCCAAACCCATCATTTAGCCTAGCGTAAGCTAGGATGACCTAGCATATGGGTGTGAGGCTAATCCGATAGAAAAGAATAGAATATACAAACAAAGGAGTTGAATGTTAGAATGAAAACAATAGGAAAGAATGTAGTAGTTAGAGAAAGATCAGTAAGCAAGAACAGTATGGTAAGGAGTAAAATCTTACCAATAGCCGAGGAGATATTCGGCAAGGGCAACTTTGAGCTCAAGGGAAGAATAATCGAATCAAACATAGCCTTCCCATTGGGAGAAACACAAGGAATGTTGGGCATACAGATCTCAAGTGTTGGCCCAAACACATACGGCAAGTTAGTGGCCGTATCAGAAGAGGGAGAAATCTACAACTTCCAAGAGAGTGCAGATATGTCACTCTTCAAGAAGACCCACATACCCTACATAGTGGATATGATTGGGTCAATAGAACAATCAATCCGTTTCGGCAACGGACTGGAAAACATAGAATATGCAGGGAGA
>LNGD01000181.1 GCA_001587675.1 Candidatus Methanofastidiosum methylothiophilum | reverse complement strand
CGACGATTCGCGGGACGCATGGTACTTGGTGGAGCGGCGCGGCTAGCGCCGCGGAACCCGAGGAGCGCGCCAACCGGGCGCGCGACGATGCAGATAGCGAAAGTTATGTCGCTGATTTTTCTTGGTATACCCAAATCGCCCGAGCCAGGATGGCGAGGGCGATTTCACTACTTCTTCGCTTTTTTAATTAGGTCATCTAATTCTCTTATCTCTTCAGGATATGAATTAAGCCAGTTTTGATATTTCTCAGTCGTTACTACTTCACTCTTTAAATAATCTGAATAATCACTACTTTTTTTATCTTCGATAAAACTTGCTCGATTCGCTAATATATTCTGTATATAAATAATGGCATTTTCCAAAGAACCAAATTCAGTGATTGCACCTTGTACTTTTTCCTTTAACTTTCCAATATCGAAAATAAAATTATCATACTCATAAAAATCACCCAAAGTTAATTGCTGTTTCCCTTTTTTGTTTGTCGCCCAACCGTATTGGTTCATCGCATCTGAAAACATTAGCATAAATGAATCTTTAAATATGGGATTAAAAGTTCCTAATTTTTTATATAGATAATAATAGAATACCATTGCTAAAGGCGGACTGTTTTCAGTGAAGAAGTTTGCATATCCTAATAGAACTTTGTTATCAAATCTATTGAATGAAGCTCCTCTGAAAAGAAGTTGTGCGGTTGTTAAGTTAGAACCGTAGAACATATATGAAAAATCAATATATTCGTTAATTTCATCAAGGGAAAAATCAGAAATCTTTCTCGACTCCTGACTAAAACTATTAACCCCAATAAATAGAACCAAGATCGTTAAAATACATTTCCTAATCATTTCATTACACTCCTTCTTTCCGCGCCAGGGATGGCGCGGAAACGGTGAGCCGGAAGCCGCCAAGAAAAATCATGCACATAACAAGGAGCTATCTGGAAGTACCATGCGTCCATAAGAGCGAATCGGAGGCATTTGCGACGATTCGCGGGACGCATGGTACTTGGTGGAGCGGCGCGGCTAGCGCCGCGGAACCCGAGGAGCGCGCCAACCAGGCGCGCGACGATGCAGATAGCGAAAGTTATGTCGCTGATTTTTCTTGGCCCATCCTACATCGCCCGAGCCAGGAGGGCGAGGGCGATTTCCTTCTCAAAATTCAAGGCTGTCAGGTAATTTCTCTATCTGTACACGAGGGTGATATCCTTTTTGAACCTTAGATACTCGATAATTTCTTATTCACTAAACCTATTAATTCTCTATAGCCATAGTATATTTATAATGTGTTTCTTTAAAGTTGCATTTTTTGTAGAACTGTTTAGTTCTATCCCTTGCTTTGTTTGTGCAAACTTCAATTTGAGATACATTTTCCATTTTAGCAATTTTTACTACTTCTTTTATAATATTTTCACCTATCTTGTTACCCCTAAATTCTTTTGACACTATTAATTCTTGAATCTCAATTACAACTCCATTGTGGTGAAGCAATCGATTGAAGTACAAACTTAGAAAACCACAATTCATTTCATTGAATTGAAGTATATAATATTTAATTATCTTACTTCTAATGTTAATAAAATAATTGCTACTAAATATCTCATAATCAAAGATGACATCCTCAAGCTCGCATATCATTGAATAGATATATTCTATATCATTCTCTGTTGCCAATCTAAAATTAATGCCATCATTCAATTAGTGTCACCTCGTTTCATACAAAAACTAGTTATATCTCCGATTTGCCTTGTAGACGCCCAGATAGCTCGAGCCAGGATGGTGAGGGCGATTTACTTCTATTCTTCGTGTCTTATTCTTAAATAATGGCTCTTAACAAATCCATTGCTAAAAACCTTGGTTTCCTTATGCTCATACTCCATGGACTTTTCAATATTTGAAAACAAGGGAATCCCTGAGCCTAATATAATCGGAATTCTCGTAATGATCATTTCATCTATCAAATCATCTTTCAAGAAGTTTTGAATGGTTTTTCCTCCATCGATATATAACGTTTTATAATTCCTTTCTTTTGCTTCGATTATAACTTCTTTAGGTGTACAATTTAGTACTGTGACTTTTTCGTCCAATTGCGTTGGTGGTTTTTTAAGCTTTGTGCTTAGTACAAAAACATGCTTAGAATATGGCCATTCATTGAAAGTCAAAACTGTTTCAAAAGTTATCCGGCCCATTACTACCGCATCTATCCTATTAACAAATTCATCATAACCATAATTCTCATTTTTCTGATTTGGATATTGCGTCAGCCAATCAATTGATCTATCATCCTTGGCTATAAAACCATCAAGGCTGGTAGCAATAAATACTAGGTTCATTAAGGTTCCTTGTTTTCAGCTAGAGCAGGTTATGTTATTCAAGATTATATATTTCCTAATCCTATTCTCTCACTCAGTACCATGGATCTTTTAATAATACTATTTGAGATGGCTTTAGGTTATTCAAGTTTTTATCTATTCTAAATTCATACAAAACATTTCTATTCATTTTTCTTATTAAATTGATTGATTTCATATTCCAGACTCTTACGCTTTCCGCGCCACGGATGGCGCGGAATCAGTGAGCCAGAAAACGCCAAGAAAAATCATGCACATAACAAGGAGCTATCTGGAAGGACCGTGCGTCCATAAGAGCGAATCGGAGTCTCGACGATTCGCG
>LNGD01000180.1 GCA_001587675.1 Candidatus Methanofastidiosum methylothiophilum | reverse complement strand
CGTTACCAAAAGAATGGTTTTCAACGAAATCCATCAATGATTGAAACGCTTTCTCTCTTCTCCTGTACTCTTCGACACTCAAGTCTTTGATCGTTATAATCTGCTCGATTAGTTCAGGATAACCGTCACACTTTTTATCTAATGTATAGCTGAAGTACAGTGCTCTATCTTCCGACGGGGCATAATAGCCGTTGATGTAAAAGAGACATTTCAAACAACATTCAAATACCTTGCTTAAGTTCTGATTAAGCTGAACAGTCGCATTCCTTCGAATCCATCGGTCAACTTTATAATTTGCGATAAGAAAACGGGCGTAACCAAAATTCCGGCGGAATAAAAAAGGAAACTCCTTATTTCTTATTTCGATAAATTCCTTTTCAATAAAATATCGCAGGCAGTCAGTCTTGTCAAATAAAATTTTCGATTCTGAAAAAGCGTATTTTTCAGCTTCTTTATGTTCATTAAAAGATATGAAAAAACTCAAGTCCCGAATTTTCAACTGGAATTCCGTATTTTCAAACCAGAGAAAAATGAAAAAGTCCAACTCTTTAGTGTCTACTTGGAACTCTGCTCCCGGGTCAAAATCATCTAGGTTTTTCACGAAGATTGTGAGATCAACCGTGCCTCCCATTTCACCCGGCATGTACGTCCCTCTAGCTATACTACCTGAAAGCATACACGACTGAACTTTTTCATTCTCAATCAGTTTTTCTTTAAGGAATAAATCAACGATGCTCATCATTTTTGGAATTAAATCCTTCTGTTGTTCTCTTATTTCAAAAATATTTTTCATTAATGATTTACATTTTTATAAAAGGTTCCTGGATTATCATAGACTTATTTAAAAGTTGAAAATCACTATACAATCCTTCCTGTTTAAAATGGATTATTTTTCCATCTGAGTTTTCATAAAACACGAACTGCAGCGGATGACCTCTGGGAATTAAAATGTTTTTTGAGAAAGGTATTAACTTTAATACTTGCTCAAAACCGGGAAATACAATATAAGGGTGGTTTTCAACAATAATTTGATTATTCCATTCCTTAATATTAGTAATAATATCCTTATCACCAAATCTTACTTTATATTTACCTATAATTGGTTTGTATATATTTAAATCTATTTTTCTATCGATTTTTTTTGTTATCCCCAATTTTTTCAATATCATGTCTGACTCATGTTCCCAATTCAATAGGGTTAAGTTTATTTCTATTTTCTTTATATCCATTTGTTCAAAAAGGATTTTTTGAATCCTATCTACTTCACTATAAAGCTGATAAACCGCATTTACTCCTTTATACTGATTCTTGATACAAAAATCGGCTTCTTCTGCCTGTTGGACATACCAGTCTTCAAGATTTCTTTCTTCAAATGTATTGCTAAATAATTCTTTTATCCTATCTGTGGTCATATAGACCAGGCAGGAATCCGTTCCCTGAAATAGATATTTCATGGCACTCATTTGCTCAATAATTTTTTCTGAGTCCATTCCTTTACGTAAAGCATCGTGAATACTTAAATGAAATAATCTTCCGTCAAAAATGGTGGTTATATTTTTCATATCATCATTATTAACAAAATGTTTCCATTTTTCAATAGAACTCAATAATAAAGAATCTATTACATTAACCGGAGCTACAGGATTCGAAGTTTCTCTTTCAAAATACCATCGGCAATCAATATTATTCTTCATTAAATTTAAGGTAATCCATTGTGCTAAATTACTTTTACCGGAACCTGTAATACCTTCGATCATAATTATTTTTGGAATATGCATATTGTTTCTCTCCTGTTTTTATACAAAATAAATGAACATATAAAAAATCAACATCTGAGTAAGGATCCTTGACTTTCTACTTTATCTACATAAAAATTCTATTTCAATGAATATAATTGTCTAATAATCCAACTTTTTTCATTCTATCAACAAGATTATCTAAAATATGCTAACCTTAAATTAAAATAAAGTCAACAAAAAAAATCCCCCTCTAAAGGGAGGGGGAGATGGTATAACAAAAAAAAACCTCGCGACACCTACTTTCCCACCGAAGGCAGTATCATCGGCGACAGAGGGCTTAACTTCCGGGTTCGGAATGGGACCGGGTGTTTCCCCTCCGCTGTGGTCGCGAGGAAAAAAAACAGGATAGTAAAAAGTGTTTCTACTCTTTACTTTCCGTAAACATATTAACTTTCATAGATATTTATGAAAGAAGAGAAGAAGGTCAAGGCTATCGACCGATTAGTACGGCTCGGCTGAACGTATTACTACGCTTACACCTGCCGCCTATCGACCTGGTGTTCTACCAGGGGTCGAAAGGGACACCTCATCTTGAGGCAGGCTTCCCGCTTAGATGCTTTCAGCGGTTATCCTTTCCAGACATAGCTACCCTGCGGTGCCACTGGCGTGACAACAGGTACACTAGCGGTCTGTCCACTCCGGTCCTCTCGTACTAGGAGCAGCTCCTCTCAAGTGTCCGAACGCCTACGGCGGATAGGGACCGTACTGTCTCACGACGTACTGAACCCAGCTCGCGTACCGCTTTAATGGGCGAACAGACCAACCCTTGGGACCTTCTACAGCCCCAGGATGCGATGGGCCGACATCGAGGTGCCAAACCTTCCCGTCGATGTGAACTCTTGGGGAAGATCAGCCTGTTATCCCCGGGGTACC
>LNGD01000179.1 GCA_001587675.1 Candidatus Methanofastidiosum methylothiophilum | reverse complement strand
AGAGATGAAGAATATCATGATCATGTCCAATATTATTGGGCCAGAAACTGATATCAGAACTCTTAAAGAATGGGAATATATTCAAAGAAGCTGGATTTAATGATATCAAAATAAATGACTACTATGAAGATATTTTTGTAAGGGAATATTCATTTTATGAGAAGATAATGATCTCGATTAGAGTGCTTTACTATATGGCGGTAAACAGAGAGCTTAGGCGGAAGTTGGGCCCGATGCTAAAGTTTGTTAAGAAGTTCCAGAAGGCGCTGGAAGGAGACTCATTTGTGTATTTCATCTTTACCGGGGTGAAATGAGGATAAAGTAGGAACAATTAATTTTCCCTGTTTTTTTCCATATTCTTATAAATGAGTAATGCAATAGATTAGTGAAGATATTGTAGGAGGTATTCTAAATGGGCTTGATTATGGAGGCAATAAGTGACCTGGGGAAAATAGCATTTAGCCTTCTTGTCATTGGATTTATAATAGGGCTTGTATTTGGGGTATATGCAGCAAATGCAAATTCAAACACCTATACATCTACCCAGACAACTTCAAATCAACCTGTCCAGCAGCCAACTGTTGCGATGTGTGGATGTGACATGACTGAAAGGGAAGCACAGGCGCTAAGAGATTATAATAAATACCTTGCAGATGACAATAGAAGACTGTACGATCTTCTCGCCTTAAAAGAAGGAACTATATTGAACCAGAAGTTTGAGATTGACGCCTTGAATGCGGAGATAGGCCGCCTGAAATTTGAGATTTCAGTCATGAAGGAACTTAATCAAAACACGAACAAATAACAAGTTACGATTAAACTTTGAGTGATGCATATGGCCGATAACCCGAGGACTTTAGGTTTAGTATTGATTGTTACCCACATTCTAGTCTTTGTTTTTGGTGTAGCTATAGTAGACTATGCCAACTCAAATGACGTTTCCCAAAAGATTGAAGTGACTGAAGCGAACCCCCAGATTAAAATAGATTACATGACTTTAACTGAAGAGAACGAAAAGTTAAACGATCGAATAACCCTCCTAGAAAATCAAAATAATATCTATATGGGGCAGATAACTCAACTTGCAAAGGTACTTGTTGAAAAAGATACAGAGATATCAAATCTAAAAGGCGAGATATGGACACTAAAGAACGATATACTCATGCTAAACTATAGGCTAGAGCACCAGAACAAAGAATCATCAGAAATAGTAAATGAGAATCCGCCTGAAGCTACTCCTTCATCTGTTGAGGCAAATAATACGTATACAGCTTTCATTAGCTACCTTCCATATAGCGCAAGAGGAAGTTTGCCATATCCCACAGTCTATACAATTGTCACGCCTAATGTTGTAAAGTTCTCAAGTGGCCTTTCAATTGAGGAGATTGTCAATAAGATCAGATTTAACATAATGTATATCAATCACATAACTGAAGGGCGCCCCTACCTGATCCAGTATGCCGATGAGACACTTGTGAGAGGAAAGGGTGACTGCACCGATAAGGCGCTCCTTTTATTTTCTTGCCTCTTATCAAAAGGCTATTCTGCAAATGACATGGGTATTGCCACAATAAGCAAATGCGACGGCCAAGAGCTCCATGATATCGTTATAATCAAAAATCCAGGGCTTGATACCGCCCTCTTTGGGAAGTATCACTTCGACGTTGACGGTGAGACGTTCTATATGGTAGACCCGACAAACAGCCTTTCAACAAGTGTTTATGATATATCGCCGCAATACAAGGACTGCCTGATAGTTGGGAATTTATATTTCCAGGACACAAACAAGGGAAAGGGCTGGATGCCTTATAGGATTGAGTAGGGTACATCAGATATGAATTAATCTTAATGAAAATATTATATATAAGTTACGATAAAATTTGGTAGAGGGTGTGTCCTGGAGTTATTAATAGTTTTGATAATCATAAGCTTTCTTGATTAATTCCTTTATCATTTCTCTATTCTCGTCTATGTTCTTTTCATTCAGCCTTATTGTATAAATATTGGACCTATATAATTGACATTTAGGGTGGACGCTTCAAGTATACTTTGAAATTCCTCGTTGGAATCACGTTTTATGTTCAATCTTATTCCGTATAACTTTGGACTTAACTAAATGAAGTTGTCAGAAATCCCGTTTCTAGAAAGCCCAACATAATGCCTTACATAGTTAAGTGAATATTTAGGGCCAATTCCCTGACGATTTCAATGATTTTATCGGCCAATTACATGCTCTTTTCTAGACCTTTGTTTATCTAATATTGCCTGCTTTCTGGCTCTCTATCCTCTTCAATTTCATCTATCATTTATTTAGAGAATTAGCCTAAAATTTATTTTGTCATCAGCACAATCTCTTAATTTCTTCAACAACTTTCTCTAAATTATTATTTACATCATTTGCAGTAAATCGTCTGACGCTCCATCCTTCCATTCTCATGTGAATATCTCGAAGAGTGTCGTAATCTTCCATATTCTTATGTGCCATAGCACCATCAACTTCGATGTCATACTTCTTATCATTAATAAAAATAGCAAAGTCTAATCTGTAACTCTTTTGATCTTTCACTTTTACCCAATATTGTGGCATAGCATTTATTTTTTCTTTCTTAAGGGCATCGTATAGTTTCTTTTCAACAGGAGAGTCAAACTTTGTAATCGACGATTTTTTGGTATCTGCG
>LNGD01000178.1 GCA_001587675.1 Candidatus Methanofastidiosum methylothiophilum | reverse complement strand
TTCTAATTCTACTGTAACTTTTGGAAGTTCCCCATATACTTTTTTTATTTGAATCTCGCATACCTGTTTGTCATCATCATAGGCTATGCCGTTTAGTGCATCCATTATTGTCTTTGCTATATTGTCCATATCGGGCTTCTTTGTCGGCCTTATTTTATCCTCAAGCATTAACTTTCTATTTGATTTTGTTGTGGATTTTGGGATTGGAAATATTGCGGTTATTATAAGTTTGATGTTGCCTTCTAGTTTTTTAATCCCTTTGGCACTTCTTTTTATCTTGAACTCGTAATCCCTTGTTTCCTTTGGAGTGTATGCCCAAGTTCTCCCCCCTTTAAAGCATACACGAGGTCTCGCTTTTCCTTGGGGGGGCCCTAAAACTTCAAAGCTTTGCATTGTCCTTCCTCCTTAAGTCTTCATATATGTGTCAAAATATTTGAGGAAAAGTTCTTTCTTTTTCTCTGATAGGCTTTCATACTCTGAAGATTGAAAATAATCTGCAAGAACTTCGTTCAATAATTTTAGTTCCTCTTCGAACAATAACTCTTTATTGCATATCTTCCCTTGCAATTTCTCTATTCTTGAATCTCTCTCTTCATCTGGTTCTGGGTCAAACTCGTCTGAATAGTCTAGTTCCACTTGTATTGTGTGGCATAACACATCTATTACTTCTTCATCTTCTATAACTAGTGATTCTTTTCCCTTATAGCTTCCATTGCCTGTTGTTCTTGATTATTCATATTATAGACACCATTGCTTTTGCCTCTTCCGATAATGTCTCGTAAATTCTTTCTCGTGCCCATTCGCTTTTTACTCTATGGTATAAGGCCCTCCCAAACATTCTACCGAATCTTGACTTTGCAATTATTATCGCTTCGTCTTCTGGCAAATGTTCCACTGCTACTAATTTATTTTCTACTGTTTCTACAGATGTATTCGGATTATCTAATATCTTTGCTAAATATTTCCTAGTTTTTCTCTTAAGATCATATTTATTTTTAAGGCTAAAGTTTATTTGTTCTGAAACTATCTCGTCAATTTCTTTAGTGCTTGTCATTTCATTTCCTGCCAAAATCAATTGCAAGTCTTCGTCTTTGGTATTTAGGTATTTCTTGTGGCACTCTTTTGATATGTGTTTGTTCTTTGCAAGTTGTCTTTTTACTGTTATCCTAGTATCTTTCTCCAATATTCTCAATAGGTCCTTGTTTGTGACTATTGGTGCTATTGTCCCTCGTGCTTCAATTGCTAAGTCTGGACATTCGTTGTTTGTGGCAATCATTTCTTCTTGGATCTCTTCTGGTATGGGTGTGCACGAATTTATCCAATATCGGATTAGTGAACATTTTGTTCCCATTGCATCTCTGTCCTTACCGTTGTTTTCAAAATAAACTTCTTGCAATTCTTCACCAGAAAATCTTTGTGGGTAATCTCTTATCAATCTTAACTTCCACTCGTTGTCTATAGTTTTATCTTTAATCTTTGTGATTTCCTCTTGGGTTATGTTTGGGGCATTCCATACACATACCCATATGTTTACATCTGGGTACTCGATTAAGTCTTGGAATATCCTTGTGTCTTTTGTATCCGTTATCATCCTTTCTTTTAGTGTGCCTCCTATATCCTTGTTACTGTAATCCTTTGGTTCTAATTCCCACAATTCTTTTATTGTTCTAGTAACTAACTCATAAGGCATTGATTCCATTAAAGCTAGTACCCTCTTTTCTTCTTCTTCCATCCCCACGATGTCATGGATATTTAATATACTTTTATTATTGGTATATCTTTTCTTTATTATCTCCACAGTTTGTATGAATATGTTTTCCAATGCCTCTTTTGGTGTCTCGCTAGAAATAAATTTGTCCCAAGCTATATTGTATTTGATCTTTGTGTGAGTTCTATCGTATATCTCATTGTCTTTTAATTTGGATACCAAAGATATTGGAAATTCTGGATTCTTACTCAACTCATAGTGTTGTTCTGGGAATTCTAAGATTATTTCCATCACTTTCTTGTCTTTTGTTGTTCTTGCCACCCAGTTTATCCATTCGGTCTGGACTTCTTCACAACTAAATCCTTCTAATAATCCTTTTTCTCCAACATTTTCTTTTAATATTTCGAATACCTTCATCATACCCCCTCATAAATGCATACCCCTAAGCTTTTCATTTCTGTCTGGAATCTAGATGAATTGAATACTTTGTCTAAAATCTCTTTGCTTAGTTCGATGCAAATTGCAAATCTTTTGAGCTTCAAACAGGCCCTTAATAGTGGCAAGGATCCTGCACAAAGGTCTAATAATACTTCGCCTTCGTTAGAACAAAGTTTGATGATATCTTCATACAACTCAATAGGCTTCTCATTCTCATGCATCCTTACTTGGTGGGAAACTCTCTTGTGGGACAATACATCGGCTATTGACCTATCCACTGGCATACGTCTTTTTCCTTTTGAGAAAAATATTATTTGTTCGTGCCTGTCACGGGCATTGTAACCCATCCCGATATTCACCTTGTCCCATATTATCCTCTTGTTGAAAATAAATCCTTCTTCTTCCATCATCTTTATCACCATATCATTGAAGTGATGTTTCGATATCTTTTCCCCTTTGTACAAACATTCTGATGATGAATCGGCAGGCAAGAACAAATAACAATGCCCCCCCGTCTTCAACATTCTGAACATTTCT
>LNGD01000177.1 GCA_001587675.1 Candidatus Methanofastidiosum methylothiophilum | reverse complement strand
TCATTGCCTCTTTATATACTTTTTGGTTATTTCCGCATTTTACAGTATCATATTTCAGTAACAACTACTTTAATATTTTCTTGATCTAACAATATTTCTCTCCAGAAAACCCTTATATTCACTGTAAATCTAGTTTCATAACTCCCTAATGGCACCTTTGACTTAAGAAGAAATGATTTAGAAATCCTCTTATTTTCTGGAAGTTGGTTTTGAAATATGAATTTATACCCTCCTGCAATTTGTTCGGAAGGATATTTATCGACAGATGATACTTCTAGAATAGGATAATCTGTACTGAACTCAATCCAATATTCCCCTTCCTTAAATGTTTGGTCTGATTCTATATCAAGCATCAAAAGTCCGTTTTGGTCATTCTTTAGACTTAACTCTGTTTTAAGAATACCACCAAGATCTATTTTTTTAATTTCAAATTTGGGTCTATAGACCTGTACTCTCGTTTTTACAGTAACTGCATCCATAGCTAGACCTTTGCTATTTTTGTATTTAATTCTAAAGCTTAGTGTAATATCCTTTCTTAAATCCGATAATTTTAGGACTTCTTTTTCCGCTATAATTTTGAATTTTATAACTGAAGTTTTACCGTCTTCCAATAATGTAGGTGGCGATTCCTCAAAACTAACTTTAAACTCTGAAATAGGTTCTACAGTGATTTCAACTGCATTACTTTTTCCGACATTATTAATCGTTAAAAGACCGCTTTCTTCAGTCGTTATTAGCATATTTGTAGGTACATTGCTTATTTCAGCAGTAATTTTTGGATTTTTCTTGAAATTAAATATGTTCTCAGGGCCTATATAAAGAATACCAAGAACGATAAGAGCCATAATACCTATGAATATCCACTTCTTATTGATATTCATAACTATTGTAATTCACTATCCTTTAAAAGTTTATCTTTTACAGATATTAATTAGTAATATTCAATTTTTAATATTCAATAATTAATATTATATTTTTAATTTTTAAAAAACATGCCCCAAAATTTTATAAACAGCAAAAAAGTAAACTTACTGGTATTCTATGACTGCAGAAGCGCTTTACGAAAGAATATTGGAAAAAATCCCTGAATCTGAACTTAGAGAAAGAATTGATAAAAAAATTCAATCAGTTGGTGGATTATTATCCGAAGAGGGAGCTCTATTATTAATAGCGGGAGAACTTGGCATTGGAATCGAAGATACCAAAGAGGAAAAAAAACATTTTTTTATCTCTGATATATCTGAAGGAATGCAAAATGTAGATATCAGTGGCAGAATAATGAGGATATTTGATGTTAATACCTTTCAGCGAAAAACAGGAGTTGAAGGAAGAGTCCAGAATATCGTAATTGCTGATAATACTGGAAGTATTAGAATTGTTTTTTGGGACGATCAAATAGAAAAAATAAAGCAGTTTAAAAGAGGAGATATAGTAACTATTCGAAACGGTTATTTGAGAAAGGGTCTAAACAATGAATTTGAAATAAGCCTTGGTAAAGAGGGATTTATCACAAGTGGCCATGAAAGTCCTGATTATCCCCAGATTAACTATGTAAAACTAAAAATAAGAGACATTGAAGATAAAATGAATGGTATCGATGTAACTGGGAGAGTATCGACAATTTTCGGAATTAGGGAATTTTTAAAGAAGGATGGGTCTACAGGAAAAGTTGGCAGCTTTATGATAATGGATGATACTGGTGAAATAAGAGTTACTCTCTGGGACAAAAAAGCTGATTTATTAAATAATTTAGTTAAAAATGATATTGTAACTATAGAAAATGCATATTCAAAAATGGGCCTAAATTCTGTTGAAATAAATCTTGGTGTTTCTTCTAACATTATAATAGAAAAAGGAGAAAGAGAGGATATACCAAAAAGTGAATCCTCAAAAATGAAGATTGCCGATCTTAAAGAAAATTTAAGAGGGGTCACTATAGAAGGTTTTGTTAAAGAAGTATATGAAACTAGAACTTTTACTAGAGACAATCGTGTAGGAAAAGTAGCTAGATTCCTATTAAGTGATGGCCATAATGAAATTAAAGTAGTATTATGGGATGATAAAGCTGATCTTTTGAATAAATTATTTCTTGGATTAAAAGTAAAGATTGAATCATGTAATATTAGATTTAATAATGGGCTTGAAGCTCACGTTGGATTGGGTTCAAGGATTCAAACTATCATGGAAGAAGTTCTTATTGAGGAAAAGAAAATATATGATTTCAAACTTGGAGACTCCGTCAATTTATTGGCCAGGGTACAAAAAATTGAAGGTGATTTCTTAATTGTAATCGATGAATCGGGCACTGTTCCTGTTTCTTTAAGTCAAATATCAAATAAAAATTTTACCGTAGGCGATTCAGTTAAAATCATTGGAAAGCTTGAAAATGATTCAGACGTCTTACATATAAAAGCCACTTCAATTGAAAAAGGAGACAACACAATTCCAAACCTTGACTCTTTGATGAACCCACCTTTCAAATCAATTGATGAATTATCTAATAATGATTTTTGTATTATTTCTCCTTTAATTAAAAATATATCTGGAGATGGAAATTGTTACTTTGTTATCTGTGACGATGGATATGGGAGTATAAGAGGAAAAATTAAAAAAGAAATAGAACCTTGGAAAGAATACGATATAAAAGTAAGGATTTTTGAAAATAATAATTTAAAAGAATTTCATGGATATGAAATTAATG
>LNGD01000176.1 GCA_001587675.1 Candidatus Methanofastidiosum methylothiophilum | reverse complement strand
CTGCTTGACCAATTTAAAAACATTGAGTTATTCCGGACATTCAAAGGGTCAATTGACAAGCTTGTGGAAGCAGTAAATGTCTATCATTTACCTGAATATAAGGATATCCGGAATTTTATTGAATTTGAACGGGTTGAATATACCAAAGGGACTGACCACCTTAAAGAACTGATTGATGCTATAAAAAGCAAAAGTGTTATTAAGATTGAGTATCACTCATTCAATTCCCCAAGAAGCACCTTCCATATACTACACCCATACCATTTAAAGGAATATCGTAATCGGTGGTTTTTAATCGGATATAACGAACAATACTTCGACATCAGAACATATGGTCTTGATAGAATAATTAAGATTCAGGTTGAGGAAACGTTAAAGTTCAAGGATGTCGGTTTTAATGCCCAGAAGTATTACGAAAATGTGATTGGCATAAGCGTATCGCATGAAGAGCCAGTTGAAATTCATATTGCCTTCTCTGAACTTCAAACACAATATATCGAAAGTCAGCCGTTACATAAAAGTCAGGAATTTGTTAAGAAGCTGGGGAATCTTTTTGTATATAAGTTCTATTTAGTACCCAATTACGAATTTTTCAATCAAATACTTGGATGGGCGAATGAAGTTGAAATACTTACACCTTCTTCATTAAGGGGAGATATTGAAATCCTTATTAATAGTATAGTTAAGAGATATTCTTAAAATAATAAATAGCAATACTTGAAAGTAGAACCATTTCTGGTCAAAAAGCAAACAAACGAATTAATTATTAGGTAACTATAAATCATTTAGAGATGTACTTGCATAAACATTTTTCGGCAAATAATCTGTCAATTGAAGAATTCCCATTCAGAAGAGAATTGGCAATGGAAGCGTATCTTTTAGAAAATGAAGACATTCTATCTCTGGAATATTTGGGATTTGATGAGGTATCCATCGTGGATAGCGAAGTTCAAATTTCGGAAACAGATAAAACTGGTAAAAACCGAATTGATATTTTAGCGAAGTATGGTCAAGCATACATTGCAATAGTTGAACTAAAAATGAAAAATCTTAGCTTAGATAGTTTAAAACAGCTTGAGGGGTATTTGAAAAAGAGAGATGTCATTCTTAAAAAACGTCCAGAAATTTGGGAAGAAAAGGGGAGTGTCCCCAAATGGATAGGAATTTTAGTGGGTGAAAGTATTGATAGAGACTTAATGCTTAAAATTACCGATGATAAAAATAGATACCTGTTTGAAAATGAAATACAGATTATCGCACTTACGATGAAAAGATTTCGAGGCGAGGATGGTAATATTTATGTTACCACAGACTCTTATTTAGTTCAACCCAAGTTAAATAAGAAGGATTTTACTAAATATGTTTTAAATGGTAAAAGGAATCTCGGAAAGAGTCGGCTCGTCCTTGAGGCAATGCAGATATATATCCAAGCGTACCCAAACATAACCATTAGTGAGTTAAAGAATAAATTCCCCGGAAGGTTGCAAGGTAAAGACGGTGTTTTCGTTACACTAAAAGAAGCCAATGATAAATACATTGAGACTGGTTATAAGAGGTTTTATACAAAACCTGATGAAATTATTAAACTTCAAGACGAAACAATTGCTGTTAGTAATCAATGGGGGGTTAGCAACATAAAAGAGTTCATAAAACACTGCAAAAATTTTGAGGGATTTAAATTTGAGATAAAAGAGGATAATAGCAAGTGAAAAATATAGAAGACTTATAGGAAATGCGGATTCGGGGTCTCTTTGTAGAATACAATTATATTTATTCGAAATCAGAGAAAATCTCGCTTAACCTAATGTCATAATAATCCGCCAACAAGAATAGGTGCTGAATCCTGAAGAAACCCATGTTTTCAATTTTTGAAATACTATTTCTTGACAGGTTAATCTCCCGTGCGGAGTTCACTCTCGTCTCACGAAGAAAGGAAGACAAGTATGACAAACGTTGACGATTTTCAGGAGAAAGGGAAGTTGCATCTATCATAGCAAGATTCTGTTTTTAAATAAATACTGGCTTCTTTGTAAGTATACTTGGAATTAATGTGTTCGGGAACTTTTTTAAACTTTACTTTTCCAATTAATAACTGGCTGTTATTGTACCTGAGAATTTTACATTCCTGTTGTAAATCAGCACTTTTAACGATGAATTAGCCAAAATTCTGAAGATTTTTACGAAAAAAGCGGTTATTATCGCCCCGGCAAAGGTGTCGTCATCATTAAGATATGAATTTCTGAGGGAAATTACCAGACTTCAAAGGTCTTTGAAGAATTCCTCTGGGGGCAATTTGTAATAATCCAATATTTTAAAAAGGTTAGAAGTGCTGAAATAAATATCACCCTTTTCCATCAGGGAATATGAGTTTCTTGATATGTTCAATTCTTTTGCCAGAGATGAAATACTAATATCTTTCCCAGTTCGTAATGATTGAAATTTATCCCCGACTTTTTTTAAAAATGCTTTATGACCGGGCAAAACAGATTTCGGTGGCTGATATTTTTGTGACTTCATGCCTAAAGTTCATGGCTTTGCAAGCTAATATAGAAAAAAATCTTTGTAAAGATAATATAGTTGCACATAATTATGTATATTCGCACATAATTATGAGCAGCGACTATGAAAGCAGGACGCAAATTTTTGCAACAAATGGTTTACATATATAAGGGGGAAGACCCAATTGAGTATATGATAATCGTTGAATATG
>LNGD01000175.1 GCA_001587675.1 Candidatus Methanofastidiosum methylothiophilum | reverse complement strand
AGGATACTGTCTTTGTTGTTTCACCATCTGCTTCTCTTTGTCCGTAGTGTGAATATGCAATTATGTCATGGAAGTTAGTGTCATCTGAACTATAAAGTTTTTTGTAACCCTTAGTCTGGCACATAAAAAGAAGCCTTCCAAGTGTGATCATATCATCAGAATTAGATCTATTACAATAGCCTCTTACTGTCCAAGATGGCAACCGTATTCCTACTTGATCACTTTGCCCATATTCAAAATACTCTATAGAACTATCACTATGCTTCTTGAGGATTGGTGAATCTTCGGTAACAATTGCTTCAAAGTTAAGTGTTGCTTCTGCACCTTTTAAAGTAAGTGCTGTTCCCTCACCAGAATCTCCATAAGCTCTTGCTTCACCAGTAACAATAGTGGAACTTGTTGAATAAAGCCCTGTATCCTGAATTTTTAATGAACTTGTCATTTTACCTCCTAATTATTTACTGAATCTATTTTTTTATTTAATTCATAAGTGATGTTATCCAATATTATCCTTGATAATTGATCTGGGTCTGTAGTATCCGCATTAATAGTTAAATTAATATTATAAGAATTATTGTTAGTATTCCCTTGATAGTATTTATTTCCTGGACTGCCTCTTGGTACAACAAATTCACCTTCATGTAACATATATGGTCCTGTTTGGGAAATTGCTCCACCAATTGCTTTTGATCCAAAAGGGGTTTTAAATAAACGGTTTTTAGATAAAACTGTAGCCAATGTTGTTGATGGTGGTGTCAAAATTTCTGCAGCTGATTTTACAATGCTTATTCCTTTCGCCCTTTTAACTTTTTCTATTGAGTCTGCTAAATTAATATTTGATTGGGTTAATTTGTCTGTTTCTGTTCTTTCATTTAATAATTTAGTAACATTTGTATCTATAATATCATTATAATCTGGTAATACCTCAGTTGCTAGATATTTTGTAACATCTGTATTCCCAACTACAGAAAGAATATTTTTATCTACATTTCCAGTATATACTGCTGTAAATTTACTTAAATCTTTTACTCCTGCTAATAAGTTAATATTTTCATCAGTATAAATTCTAGTTCCATCAGTTAATGCTACTTGAGAAGCATCTAATGATTCATTTATATCTTTTAATGATAAACGAGCATTATATAAATAATCTGTTGCTGCAGTAGTTTCATTTAGACCTAATACTGTTTCATAAGATACTAATTTACCAGTAAGATCTATAGGTATTGGTTCTCCAAGGGCCATTAATTTTTCTCTAACTACTTTAAGATTATTATACTGTTTTTCTATTTCAACATCCCCTGCTTTAAAAATCTTAAATACTACCCCCAAAGATATACCTATTAAAAAACCACCTACTGCACCTAAAGCAGTACCTAATCCAGGGATAAAACTACCTAGTGCTGCACCAACTATTGCACCACCTAATCCAGAAACAATTATTCCCTTTAATTGTTTAATTATTTCTCCTTCAACTAAACCTTCTTCTATCATTTGAAATCCCTTCCATACTATAACTATACCTATGCCTATAGCCGCAGCCGCACTTAATAAACTAAGAGCCCCCCTAGCAACACCTACTTTTGATATGAACATATCTAGCCCATTCATCAAAAGACCAATACTAGACAATGCTGCTATAAACCCAGTTACTCCTGCTGCGATTGCTGTTATAGTAATAAGTAACTCCTTAGTTTTTGGATCAAGTTTATTAAACCATTTAACAATCTCTATAAGCCATTCTACTACAGTTCTAAATAAACTAGATTGAGTCAAGGCATCTATTAAACTATATTTTAAGAATTCCCATCCAGCCTGTAACTCCCAGGTTGCTTTTCCTAACCCCTCTGTATCTTCATTAGCTTTTTGATAAGTAGTAATAGCAGACCTTAAGAAACCAGTAAGAGCCCTATTTATAGAAGCCATTCCAAACATTATAGATAATAAAGACATATTAAATCTCTTTGTTGAAGCAGTTAATTTTCCCATAGCTTTAGAGGTATTTACAATTTTTCCAGTAGAAAGGCTCATAATTTGACCATTTTTTAAAACAGTCATATTAATTTTATTAAATGCTTTTTCAACATTCATAAGAGGGATATTTGCTTCTTTTGCTGCCTTTGCTAAAACATCCCATCTATCTTCTAATCCCTTGGGTATAGAAAAAGATTTACTAGTACTAAATTGTCCAGAAATTTTTGCTGTATCTTTTATGGACTTTGCTACAGCTTGTGTGGACTTGTCCATATTAGACTTAAAATTAGTTATTACATTATTTATAATGTCCATCTACTTTATTGTTTTGCTCTTTTTCATCTCTGCTTCTTCACGTTCTGCTTGTTTTTGCATTTCTTCTAACAATAACATAAAAGACATAGCAGGAGTTTCCCTTAATTCTTGTATTGTGTATCCAAACTCTTTCATTACATAATAACAAGATGTAACATAAATATCTTCTATGTCATTTCCTTCTGCTTCAGCAGATAATCGAGCTTTGAATAGTGCAAGTGACTTTTCTTCAGTTAATTTTTTTTTTCAGTAAGTTCTTTCTTAGTTTCTTCTAATTTTTCTCTTGTAGTCCAGCCCAAAGCAATTATAATCTCTTCTGCAAGACTTGTGTAATTCTTAAGCACAAAAGCTTCAATCTCTTCCCTTGGCTCGTCTGGATAGTTTTTAGCAACAATGTCAGTAATAGTCCTAACACCATTAACAATCTCGTTTTCCTTAACCTTA
>LNGD01000174.1 GCA_001587675.1 Candidatus Methanofastidiosum methylothiophilum | reverse complement strand
TGTATAGCCTGTGTGTTTCCCCGTATGGTTCTCCATATGTCTTATTTGGTTCGTAATTATAATATTGTAGTTCAAGTCCTTGGCCTTCTAATTCATTTATTTTTTCTTCTAGGGAGGATCCTATTTCAATGCAAATTCCCAAACATATTATGCTTAAGAGATAAAATACTAAAAATAGTTTTGTTTTCATTTTGGCTTTTCCCCTTCGTAAATTTTATATAATGTACTCTTAATGTCGTCTGGTTCTAGCCCTACTATTGGCAGATTATGCAAGAATTTGTGCTTTGGGAACTCCCTCTTCACACTTGCAGGGATATAATGTGTTATGGCCCCACCCCATATTAGTTTCTTCTTATCTGCTTTGAATTCCTGTAACAATCTTAATCTTTCTTTCTCTTCGGATCTGTCTCTGAATGTTCCCCCCATTATCCCATAATCTACTATTACTATGTCAAAGGAGTCTCTTTCTTCTTGAGTCATCTCAAAAACTTTATGGAATCTTGTGGCAATTGTGGTGTCAAATTCTAGCCAGTTCAAACTTTCTTTATCGTTTGGATATTCATAGTAGAACATCCCATTGTTTATCTGGCCTTTTATTCTTTCCCTGAAATCCTTGTCGTCATAATCGTCTGTTATGTACAATATCTTTTTCTTAACTTTTATCTTCCCACCAACATTTGGTATATCTTTTTGTATATTACGATCTCAGCATTTGCTTTTAGGAACTCTTTTTCTAGATTCCCTATTTTAGTTAGTTTGTCTACTTCTATCCTTCTTTTGTCTACCTCTCCGTTTATTGTCTTTATTATTTCGTCTCTTGGACTCTTTAATAAAGTGTATAATCTCTTATAAAGTTCCAATTCTGTTGTGTTGATGAACTTCTCCGTACTTTCTTCCAACCCATATGCCCTTGATATTCTAAGGTCAATCTCTTCCTTTATGAACTTCGATACAATAGCTTTTCTCATTTAGATTCCTCTATTAAAAAAATAAAAAATAAAATAATCTATGCTTCTTCTATTGCTAGGAGTAATCCTCCGAATATAATGCATCCAAAGCCTAATACTCCTTCCCCATCTCCTATTAAGAATCCCCCTAGTGCCATAAAAGCCCCAGAGACTATCTGTCTAAAAGTTAGGGTTTTGTTTGGATCTATTACCCATTTTTTACTGACTTTTTTCTTCTTCTCAATTTCTTCCATTTGAATTCCTCCTAGCTACTCTTAGAAAAGGCGGCCATTACTACCCCAAATAATGATAAACAAGTAGATAAGAATAGATAAAATAAGGGCGAGTAATACCCTTCCCCGTACTTTATCAATTCTTTTACATCTACTATTTTCATATAGGTTAATAGTGCCCCTACAAAGAGTCCTCCGAACAAAGTGAAGATTACCCCAACTACCAAACAAAATGCTCCTTGCTTCGATATCAACTTGTTTGACAACTTATTGACATCTACTTTGAGGCTTACTTTTGACTTGGGATTTAGGGTTACTTCTTCACCCTCTTCTTTTTTTGCCATTTCTTCACCTAAGTAGTTTTTTTACTATCTCGTGAGAGGGAATCTCAAAGGATCCTATAGCCGTCCCATCTGCACCAACATTAAATACCAATACTGGTGCTATTTGTTGCAATCCATAATCCTCTATGTGGTCCCCACCATACTTAGTATCTAAATCGTATCTAACTAGGTGAACATTTGGATTGGACCCCAACTTTTCGATGGTATCCTTGACCTTCTCACAATTGGCACACCCGCCCATATAGAAGTATTCTATATAATAATCCTTCCTAGATAGTTTCCAGTCCTCTATACTATATGCCATACGAATGTGTTTTCCCATATCTCGGATGGATGCACTTCCCGAATACACCACGCCATTTATCACATAACTTGGTGTTACTTGGATGTTATACTCCTTGACCTTCTTTCCAAATTCTGAATTTAGGTCTGGAGGGTTTGGTGCCTCATATCTTACTACATTCAAGATATCTTTGTATTCTTCGAAAGTTTTTGATACATTTGCTTCCACGGCTTTGCATGATTCACAAGTCGGGCTAGAAAAATACTCTAATACTACTTTAGGTGTAACTTCTTCTTTTGGTGTTGTACACCCCAACACTAAAATAATTAATCCGATAGCAATTATTTCTTTAAACATACCATTCTATGCCTTCCATCATAATATGTCACTATATCCTCTATGCTTTGGATTTTCCTTACTAAAGTTGTCCTAGGGATACCTGTCAATCTTGCAAGTTCCGAAAGATTTATTCTTTCTTCCTCTTTTATTACTGCAAGTATTCTCTCCTTCATTGGTATCCCTAGCATTTGTTTATTCTTAGAATATATATAAAGTTTACTATTCTTTTATTACGACCATCATAAGATAAACAGGTTTCACCAATTTACACAGAACTATGTCCCAAATGTTCCAAATTGCAAAGGGTAACTTTGATTCTAATTTGGCTAGAGGGTCATACCCGTGGGCTAAACATCCAAACTCTTTTGACTTTATTACCTTGAATCCCTCAGACCTTAAATTTTCGGCAAACTCCTTCTTTTCAAATCTCCATAGATGCCCACTTCTTGGTGTGACTTTATGGCAATGAATGCATAGGTCCGTTCTGAGTTTTTCTTTGTTTGGAACTGTAATCACTGCTCTACCCCCTTTTTTTAGAACTCTGTGTATTTCAGATATTGCCAAGTCCACTTCTGGTATGTGTTCCAATACTTCAGAACA
>LNGD01000173.1 GCA_001587675.1 Candidatus Methanofastidiosum methylothiophilum | reverse complement strand
CTCCCATTCGTATTTTACACGTTCCATTAACTTTTTGAAACGCTCTTCACTACTGATGTTTTTAAGAAGAGGATCATAATCATTGATGAAAGGGTAATTAACAAAACCGTGATCGACTGAATTTTCTAACCAATTTAAAGCATCAGACTTTTTATTTATCATTGCAAACGCTTCTGCCACCCAAAGTGAGTACTGGAAATCCTTTTTTGCCCATAATAAAAAATTTTCATCAACTAATTCAAAAACTTCTTTATGTTTTTGTTGGCATGCATATATTCTCAATAAAATACCTCTAAACATAAAGCTGCCCTTCATACCCTCCGAGATACTATTAAATTCAACATAAGCCTCATCACATTTCATTTTATACAATAAAGCCCATGTTCTATAGTACCGACTCCAATCATCCGAGCCATACTGTTTGGATTGTTCTTCAGCTAAATCAAATTTACCAATGATAACATTTAGTGCTAATGGCATATAGTCTATGAAAATGGAAAAAGGATCAACCTGAGATAACCTTTTTAAATATTGATAAGTCCCTTCAGGTATCCCCATACAACAATAAACAAGAGTGCTCCATAGCAGAGCATTTGCATGATTTGGTGATTTTTGAAGAACCTTTTTGAAATGTGAAAAGCTTTTTCTTGCATCCCCTCCTGTGATTTCCAATAATCCTGATACAAAATGCCCATCAGGTGATTCGTCATCTAAATCAAATGCTTTCTTAACATATTCATTTGCCTTCCGAAGGTCATTTTCATCAATCCTTATCCCCATGTTCCAAAATTGATAATAGGCATGAGCCAGTTCTGCATATAAAATGCTATTATCTCCTTCTATATTAAGCGATTTGTGTAGGTAACCAATAGCATTATTTATTGATTTTTCAGTGAAATTGTAAATTTCTTGCTTCGCTTTCAGATAATATTCAAGAGCCTGAATATCTTTTATAGGTCTTTCAGATACTTTTTTTCTTTCCTCAAGTGAAAGTTTCAATTTAAGTTCATCGGAAATAGACCTTGAAACCTTCTCCTGAATATCAAAAACATCATCCAGAACTCCTGAATAATTCTCGGCCCATAGGTGAGAATCAGTAATTGAATCAATAAGCTGAGCTGTAATTCTCAGATTATTACCAGCTTTCCGTACACTGCCTTCAAGAACATATCGGACATTTACAGCCTGAGCAATTTCAGGGATAGTCTTTTTAGTACCTTTAAATGTCATCGCTGAACTTCTCGAGATCACCAGCAGGTCATGGATATGTGAAAGGTCTGTAATAATTTCTTCAGTTAGTCCATCACTAAAATATTCCTGGTTTGGGTCTGGGCTGATATTTTCGAATGGTAGAACTATAATTGATTTTTCAGGTACGGTAGATTTCTCAACCAGTGAAACAAATTCTTTTGATTCACCAGCAGTTTCGAATAGATCTCCTTTCAATCCGCTCATAATCTCCTTTATAGCAAGAGCAACTTTATTAATTTGATTGCGGTAACTGGTCTTATTTATATTCTTCTCTCCATCGTCCTTTGGTGAAAGAGGTCTGTTTACACCTGGCTCTTTGTAAATAAATTCAATTCCCCGCAATACACCCCCCAATACCGACTCACAAAGTTTACTATCAGTCCTGTCCAGGTCATGAATTTGCAAAGGAAGAACACGACTGGCAACATTACCACCTGGCAGTTTTACTTTCAACCCAAACTGATCCTTTGAAGCCTGTTCAATGAACGCTTTAAATTCATGTTCCCATGCAAAAGATTTCGGATCGCAATAGGTTCTGGAAATTATGGGTATAAAGACCAGACACTTGAGTTTCTCTTTCAGGGATTCATCCACATCATGTGTCTCAAGAAGCCCATCATGAGGATTGATGTCAAAATAAACGCTGATCTCTTCCTTGAAGGTGGATTCGAGTTCTGTTTTCAAAGACTCAACAAACTCGCTCACCCACCTGTCGCCCTTGTTGTCCTTCTGACGGTAGCTGATGAAGATGTCGTAATTATATCCTTCAATGATGCTTGACATCAGAGGATTATTTATTTCATTATCAAAGTTAAGGTATCCTGATACGAAAGTCAAGTATAGCAAGGTAACCGGGTAGAGAATCTTAAAAATAAATCCCGAAGATTATTTCGAAGAGCTGTCAGTCTGCCAACTAAGATGTGATTAATTGAATAACATTCTGGTTTCACTGAAAAGAGAAATATTTTAAGGGCACTCGAGTAATCAAGTGCCGGTTACCATGATATTCTGAACTAAATTCAACAAATAAATGCAACTTTTTTAGAGGAGATCAAGATTAAATTTTTCAAGACAAAGGAGAAAGGGATGAACCCCTTCTCTCTTTGCCCTGAAGGATAAAGTTTAATTTTGCCCTCTTCTCGCTAAAAAAAGTTGCAAATGAAACATTTAACCCTAGCACAAAGGTACACCATTTCTGTGATGCTACAGCAAGGTTACAAACAAAAAGAAATTGCCCAAGCAATAAAAAAAGATAAATCCGTTATCAGCAGGGAAATAAAGCGTAATTGTGACAAGCGAAGCGGAGAATATCGTCATGATCTTGCTCAACGAAAGTGTGAACAAAGGCATCATAGTAAACCCAAAAAAATCCGATTTACCGAACAAGTAAAAACATACGTTGACACCTGGCTTAAACAAGACTACAGCCCTGAGCAAATTTCTGGAAGAGCCAAACTTCACAATATAGATTGTGTGAGCCA
>LNGD01000172.1 GCA_001587675.1 Candidatus Methanofastidiosum methylothiophilum | reverse complement strand
TGTGATTAAAAATTTAAGGAAAGCCGCAGAACAGGATGATGATGATACTATTCGGGCGGCGGAGAAAATATTCTCTGGTGAATGAATAACTGATAACTAAATTCCAGTTACCAGATTTTTCATGTGTTCAGATCATAATCTAATTTTCTAAGCATGGATAAAAGGAACTGTTGTTTGATTAATTTTTGGTGGATATTCCGGGATTGGTTGAAATCTATTCCTTTTCTCTTTCTCTTTATTTTAGCACCCCCCCTCAAACATAATGTTAGTGAGAGGTTACATATAAATCTTACTATTTAATCCCCGGGAAATTATCCAAAAATTAAAATCAAAACCCAGTTGATGGTGATATGATTAAAAACAGGAAAAATTTAATTGGAAAAATTTAATTAGTTTGAAACTATTTAAAAACACAGTTTCAAGTTGTTGATCAATCCATCAATTCTCTCATCGAACCCCACGTCTCTTCCATTGAAGACCTCTAAAGTTAAGAAATAGACGTAGGTATTGATGTAAATCCCCAGTATTTTGGGGTCAATTGTTTCCTTTGGTAAATTTTTACCGATGAAATCGCTGACATAATTGTTTAAATTCCCCATTAAAGGATCGACGTTTTCATTGTCATCGCTGATAATCAAAGTGAAGGCTTCTATGTTATTTTCATATAATATTACACTCCTTTTTATGTACTCTTCAATAAATGCTTCCGGAGTATCGTATTTATTGTCCATGTCATCGATTATGGCTTTGATATCTTCCCTCATCTTCTCCATGTTCTGGATCATAACCAGATCAAAGAGGTTCTTTTTGGTTCCGAATTTACGGAAGAGAGTCATCTCTGTACGACCAGCTTTCTCGGCAATGGCCTTGGTAGTTGCCGCATCCCGGCCTTTTCTTGCAAATACATTTAAAGCCGCGTTTAAAATTTTCTTTTCAGTTTCGTTGGTCATATTATCCTTTTATTTTTTTGTTTTCAAGCATGCAATTTAATATGTCCACTAATTTATCCAGACTTTCATCGTAATTTTCGAAAGTAGCTTTACGTCCGTAATATCTCTCAATATTGAGAGAATATATGAATGTAGATATGGAATATCCAAAGGAGGTGTAATCTATTTCTTTATTTGGGAAATTTTTGCTGAAGTATTCAGTGAGATTGTCTATGGTTATTCTTACCATGGGTTTAATTGTGCTGCTGTCTTCTATGATGGTTAGATGGAAATATTCGAAATTTTGGAAAACAAATTCATCTAAAGTTTTAACGAATGACCTTAAAAATTCGCCAGCGTCTTTGATATCTGTTAGAACCGATAATTTACCAGAGCCCTCTTCAATCTGCAGGTTACCCCTGTTCATAACCTCATCGAAAAGGTTCTTTTTGGTTCCGAACTTTCTAAATAAAGTCATTTCCGTATATCCCGACTCTTCTGCAATGACCCGGGTGGTGGCTGCGTCAAATCCTTTCCTGGCGAACACCTTTAAAGCAGCATCTAAAATTTTTTCTTCAGTTTCAGTCTTCTTATCATTTTCCTTCATAATTTATTCGCCTGTAACTATTAAAGTCGTAAAATTTTAGGATATTAATTATATTCATGGTTTTAAATAATTTTTTATTAATTGATACTTATAATTTTCCACTATATAAACCTTATAAGTGTTCTAAAATCATATTTTAATATCTAAGTTTATATTTTTTATGCTCGAATATTACTATTTTTTAATTTCTAGTGTTCGGTTAATTAATCCCAATGCTCGGGCAATGAAAATTAGGATATATGGAGCAATCAAGAGCGCGGAAATAATACTTAGCGGATCAAAGGGATTACTGGTAACTGCATCATGTATGGTAGACTCTACAGTAACGGCAAAGACAACTGTTAAAAGGTATATGAAACCTAACCTCTTAATTCCCATATCCCGGGCCTTTTTAAATATCCTTTTAAAATCAAAGGCAGACTTGATGGTACCGTGATGATTGGCCATGTTAAGCACTGCCGCCTGATAGATCAGGTAGGTGATGGAAGCCAGAAATAGAACAAAGATAATAATTACAAGCTCCATATCCATGGGGTTGGGACCAATTAAATCTCCAAAGAGAAATACACCAATAATAATCAATATTAAGGGTATGATGAAATAAATTACAGTCACCAGGCCTTCTTTCATTCCATGAAGGAATGTGTTCCAGAATTTATCAAATTTAGGCATGGTATCAGACCCGTGGGTTGTCTCTTCTACTATCCTGAAAATAAAACCAATTTGATAGATACCTAATATAAGCCCGGCAACAATTATTGTAAAGCTCAATTCACCTGCCAAACCACCTAAAAAGGATAAAGCATCGGATAAATCAACTAAAAAAACAACCAACCCCAGCAGGAGAACTTTAACCCAGTTTGAAGATGAATACTTAAGGGAATCTATAATTATATCCTTCATATTCACAATACCGCCACCTGAGTAAAGTCGTAACTAAAAAAAGTAGAGGAATGTTCAGGTAAACATCCGTTTATGTATACCAAGTTCCGTTTAGGTTTATGCCAAGATATCTTCGGTTTATGCAAACATCCTAGTTTATGCCAGGATCCTAGTTTATGCCAGGATCCTTGTTAGGCAAACATCCCCTTAGGCTCATTCTTATTATCTTTAATCTGTTTTAAAGCATATTTAACATGTTTCCAGGTTATAATTTCTTCATCTTCATGAATGGCTTTATGTAATGCCACCTTTAAAATCCGATCCTTTATATCTCTCCCAGATAACCCCTTGGTAGGGTTAACTAGTTTACCCGTATCAAAG
>LNGD01000171.1 GCA_001587675.1 Candidatus Methanofastidiosum methylothiophilum | reverse complement strand
CATAAATAAAATAATGAGAAAGTACGACACAGGAAGTGTCGAAGCAACATCTTTGGCAGAGAGAATGGGTAGGGAAATGGAAACTCCAATGGACCCATTAGGTGCACCAGTAACTAAGAAAATGTGGAAAACAAAGACAGGAAGGGGTGTGGAGGACTATATCAAAACAAAATACAATGGTGTAATCTACTACTTTAACAGTGAAGAAGACAAAGAAGACTTTAAAAGGATTGCAAAAGAAAATGAGAGGGAGTTCCAACAGAAGATGAAGAATAAAGAAGCATATACAAAGAACTACAAACCCTTCATAGAAGCAATGCAGAAGATGGGAAAATCTAGGAAAGAAGCAGAGCAGATGGCGATGGAAAAAGACCTAGTTATAAAATACTCCCAAGCAAACGAACTGGCAAAGACATTAGTGAAGACTGGTAAGTTTAGCAAGGCACAAGCTAGGGACTATGCAGTAAGGAGAGTCTTGGACAAAGAGGCATCTAGAAGGTCAGGCCAATACTATGAAGAAAAGAAGATGATAGACGATGCAATTGAAGATGTCGATCAAAAGAATAGGGATTTACTCAAAGGCAAGAAGGACACCTTAGCGAAGAAGGAACAGAGAAGAAGGGATTTGGCAGGGGGCCCATTGTTTATGAAAGGATCTAGGGGATTAAGAGACCAATTGGTAGGGGTAGATGAATTGAGGAAGAAACCATTTGCACCAATTTATTTGGCTGAAGTCCCACAACAAGATAAAAAATATTATAATTATGAACACCAGATTAGAATGTCAGGGAATTTACCACAAACATTATCAAACTTTTTAACAAAGTTTGTGTATGACACATCAGGGAGAGTTTCAGATAGGTCAAAACAGAAGGGCATTGCAATATATGACCAAGAAAAAATGAAAAGAGAGTTAGATAGGGGGAATCCCGAAGCATACGAACAGGCGTTTAAAGCAGTTCAATTATATAAATATGGGTCAGCAAAGGGGAGTGGAGAAATATCTGCATTAAAGAGTATACCATACATCTACAACTTAGATGAAGACAAAGCAAACAATCTAAGCAAAATATTTAATAAACTAAAAAAAGAAGGATTAAAATTCGATTATGATGGTAGCCATTATACAGTGGGGCTTGATGCAAGACCGCCCCAAAAGAATAAAAATAAGAAAAAACTTAGAATATTAAGGAGGATTTAAAGTGGCGAAAAAAAGAGTAGCAAAGAAAAATCCAAAGGCAATTAAGAGAAGATTTCCTCTAAAAACAATGCTAGGGGCAATGCTAATTTTCTTAACTCTATTCAACACTATGGTAATTGTAGACCAGATATGGGATATTGACTTACGGAATGGTGCAAGTGTTTTCAACGGGAATCTAAAAGGTGGAGAAACAAATGTGCAGATCAACCCATTGGATGTTACATTCTCGCAAGGAAACAAAGGTGCAATGAGTGGGCAGATGGTGCCGATTGAAATGACGGTCTCAAATGGATTCTCTACAAAAATGGTAAAAACAAGATTGACCTTAATAGTAGAAGACAAAGTAATTGACTCAGTAGAAATACCAAATTCTCAAGACACTTTTATAGGGCCAGGGCAGTCAATACCGATCATAGCACAATTTGAAATGCCAAAGACATCTGATACTTATGTCGGAGTAGTAATAAGAGAAGAAGTGAGGGTGTATGAAGGTGATGGGAGTTACATCGGAACATACACAAAGGACCACTTTACAAATGTGCAATACTTAGGAGAATGTTCTTATCCGTGCATCCCAACATTAGAGACAAACCCATTGGCAAGTCTGGAAGGATTTAAAATTCCCGATTTAACAAAGTACGGATTCCCAAAAGAACTACAGGAAACATTGAACAGGACTGTCTACGGGATACCAATATGGATATTGGGCCTAATAGGAATAGGTTTAGTATTTGTAGTTCCAAATCTCAAAACACAAAAGGACCCAAGGGACGATATAGCTCTAAGAGACTTGAATGACAGAAGAGTAAATAGAAAAATAGACCAACTTACCCAAATAATAAAAGAAGACACAGAATCACAGTTATACATTGATGACCGTATAGAGAGGACAAACAACTGGAAAGACCTAAAAGAAATCGTCATATTGGGTGCATTAGCGGCAGGAGTCTTAATTGCGATATTCATTGCTACAAAGTATGGGATGTTACCGAAGTGATGTTATGAAGACCCTATTAAAAAGTTCACTAATAGGGCTACTTTTATTTTTAGTAGTTTTACCTATTGCGTATTGTGGAACATATCCAGTATTTTTCCAAGACCAAGATGGAAACGAGTACATCTTTCAAGGGAAAGCTACAATATACTTTTGGAAAGACGAAGGATCCTTAAAGAAAGTTATAGGGGATTCTACAGATTTCTTTGTAAATGGGCAAGGAGAAATGCAATTATACAATAACTACGGATTAGAAGATATAAGTTTTGCAGAGATAATAGAAGGCAACGAAGAGGACCTACCAATTGGAAGAAAACTAAATGTTTCTGTTTCTGAAAATGTAGTGTATGTGGAAGTGCATTCAACATACAAAATGAATAATCAAGTGGGAGGATTAGAATACTGGGTAAGATTAACGACCACTAAGATTGACACAATGGTATCGGATATGAATTCAGAATACAAAGAATCCGAAGAAGCATCAATAATATCAAAATGGACAAAATGGGAAAGGACAAAATTTTTAGGAGAATATGCTTCGAAGGACCCATTAAATTTTGTAAAGAACTTAATATGGTCTCCGATATATTTAAGGCCAAAGGTAT
>LNGD01000170.1 GCA_001587675.1 Candidatus Methanofastidiosum methylothiophilum | reverse complement strand
GAAGAAATATTAACTGTAACTTCAATAACTCCATCTAATCTAGACAATGTATTTTCAATAGTGTTAGCACACATTACACAAGTCATACCTCCTACTTTAAATATGACCTTTTCATTTATGACATCATAGCCCGCATCTTTTACAGCATTATCTAGGTCATTGATTTTGAGTCTAGTTGAATCGTATTCTATGGACGCAGTTTCTTTTGCTAAATTAACTTCTGCTTTACTGACACCTTCTAAGTTTAGTAGTGATTTTTCTATAGTTGATGCACATGTAGCGCATGTCATACCAGTAACTTTCAACTCTGCTTTTTTAGTTTGCTTATTTACCATTCTTTTCCCCTTTTATTACTTATATGAGTAAATATATTTAAAACTATCATAAAAAATAAAAATAAAATTAAAATCTCCACTTTCCATCTTCCAAAGCTGATTTCTCAATTACTATGTTGTTTCCTCTTACTTGGAATGGCAAATAACTAGGCCAGCATCCACCACCAACTTTATTCTCTGTTCCAATTTCATTTATCGAGAACTTAAGTCCACAGTAGTTACATACCATATAGTTTCCTTCTTGCCTATAACCTTTCTTTTCAGGATAACATACATCACATGCATTGAAAGCTACTTTTATTTTTCCACCAAAAGACTTTACTGCAAAAAATGAAACAGTTTTATCCTGTGATTCATATTTGTAGAAAGTTGCTGTCTCAGTTATTTCGGGTATAGTTATATTAATTTGTTCAAAATTTACTGAATTAGCCTTACTTCTATTAACGGTACTACTGCATCCTGGGAATAAGATTGCCCCGAACAATATACCTATGGCAATTAATGCATTTAGCATTGTTTTATCCATTTAATCCCCTTAGTAATTTTAAGAACTACAGCAACTCGTTTTTTCATTACTGCAGCAATTTTGAGTTGAAGTAGATTTATTAATTCCTATTTCATTTTGCTTTTCACTTAATAATGTCGCAGGGTATTCTTTGAAAACTGCAAGATTCAATATTTCGTTTATTGTTGTTTTACCTGAATCGTATTTAACTGTAAATACATTTGGCGCCCCATATTTAACTTCCTGAATTCCATTGATCGTCTTAATTTCTTCAGAAATAAGCGGGGCATGTCCTGAGCAAGGTATACTCACTTTTAAGGTAATAGATTCTATCGATCCTAATGCTATTTGATTTTCTCCAGAAGATGCTGAAACATTTGCAAGCATTGGGAAGATTACAAGAAACAAAGCAAGATTTATGCCCAATGTAGAACAATATGTAATTGATACATATTTCCATTTTCTTTTTAATCCTTTTAAGGATAATAATTCATTGTTTTTTAGGTATAAAGCTACTGAAATTGTTGCAAATCCTAGCGAAAGAGCTACAAGTCCATAAAAAAAGTATTTGCTCATCAAAAGAGGTCTAAAGAATTGCATTAGTAAAGATACTCCTAAAACTGATCCTACTATAAAACCAATACAGCCTATATGAGGAACTAACCCATATGCCATAGCTTTTAGAATATTGTTGTTTCTTTCAGATTTAAGCCCTGCCGAATAACCTAGTTTTTCAATTTCTTTTTTTATCTTTTCTATAGATATTGTATCTGGATCAAACTCTATAATAGCGTTGTTATCAATCAAATTTACTTTTATTGTTTTTACTCCTTTAAGAGACGAGATTTTTGATTGGATAGTATTTACACAATTTTTACAGTGCATGCCTTTAATTTCTATTATTTTTTCCATAACTTACCTCCATTCCTTATGTAGTTATAGAAAAAATATTTTAGAAACGCTTTATTAGGTATTGTTTGAAACTAGTTTCAATGATGTTTCAGTGTTTTAGTATCACAACATTCGTCATGCCGTGCCTTCTTCTTTCTATTAGGCCTCTCCCTTCTAATTTATCTAAAATCCTTGATACTTTTACCTTATTATACTTTGTTTTCTCAGTTAAGGCAGATTGGAATATTGTTCCATTTGAATCTATAATGCTCTCAAAAATAGTTTTTTCTTCATCTGTTAATACTTTTAAAATTTCTTCATAATTCTCTTTTTTAAGAGAAATATCTTGAATCTCCACTTTGGATATATTTTTTTCTTCTTTTCCAAAAAAGATAAGATATAGTCCAATAATTATTACAAAACTCATTATAGCAATACTGACATTAGTTTGGAAGTCAATGGTCCCCCACATAGGACATGTTGATCCATGTTCGCATGAAGCGTTTACTATCTCTGTCATTGCCCTGTTAAACGCATAAATAATAAAGCCCATTAACAACGCAACAAAAATTATTAAAAATCCCACTACTCGATTTCTCATAATTTAAGTTAAAGAGGCCGGAATATAAATATAATTCTAATTATTAAAATAATCATAGGGAAAAACATATATAGAATAAAAAAATTTTAACTATGAGGGAGAACTTAGAGTCTCCATTGGATTTTCCGACTCATAAGATTCTTCCTCAAATTCTTTTAACAATTTGTGCAAGTAGTAGTATAACAGCATGAGCAAGAGCTGGGGCAGTACCAATCATAGTAGCAGTATCCATTGCACGTGCAGTAGTATCTGTAATAACCACAAGAGCAATATGAAGTGTATGTAGTGGGTGTTTTATGTTCACAATCGTAAAGTTGATCTTCTAAAGTGGCAACTCTTGTATCATAGTTGTCAATTACCTTCTGTTTCAAATCAAGATTTCTTTGAGCCGCTTCATACTGAGATTTAAGAGATCTAGTTTCTGATTCAAGCTCAGTGATTTTCTTGTTTTTATCCGCTATTTGAGATTCGAGTAAAG
>LNGD01000169.1 GCA_001587675.1 Candidatus Methanofastidiosum methylothiophilum | reverse complement strand
TTGGTTTTAGTGCGTCCTTTAATATGGTAGCAAGTGCACCTTCGACTTTTAGATCTCCTGCCTTAATCGGGTTACCTTTTCTATCAAATGCAACTGTGATATTAGAAAGTTTTTTCTTAAGATCAATTATATCAGTTGAAACACAAACTATAGACATAATCTCTGAAGCTGCAGTAATAATGAATTTGGATTCACGAGGGATTCCATTGCCTGACCCACCAAGTCCTATAACGATGTTTCTCAAGGCTCTATCATTCATGTCTATTGCTCTTGGCCAGACTATATTATTAATATCAATGTCAAGTTCGTTTCCCATTAATATATGGGTATCCAGCATAGCTGCCAGAAGGTTATGTGCTGCTTGAATTGCGTGGATATCACCTGTAAAATGTAAGTTTATATCTTCCATGGGAAGAATCTGAGAATAGCCACCGCCAGTAGCTCCCCCTTTTACACCGAATACTGGGCCCATAGACGGTTCTCTTAATGTTATGATTGTTTTCTTTCCAAGAAGGGATAATGCTTGACCCAAACCGATAGTTGTAAGTGTTTTTCCTTCGCCATATGGAGTTGGGTTCATTGCTGTCACTAGCACTAAATGTCCTTTCTTGTTATTTTCAAGAGTCTTTAGGATTGAAAGATCTATTTTGGCCTTGTAATTTCCATAAGGCTCAAGAAATCTCTCACTGATTCCGGCTTTCTGAGCTACTTTCTCTATTGGCCATATTTCAGTTTTTTTTGTTATCTCGAAGTCACTTTCCATCTTAATCATCTTAATTTCAAATACAATTGTAAATCTTTTTAAAAAGTTTTCGTTATATATTGTATGGAATCTAAGGCCGAGATAAGGGCTATTGTAAAGAATAAATTATCTAATTTGGATGAAAAAACCAAAGTAAAACTGGAATATAAAATAAGAAAAAATATCTATAAAATCGACAGATATGTAAATGCAAAGACAGTTTTTTCTTACGTTTCAAAAGATAAAGAAGTCGACACAATAGAACTAATAATTAATTCATTGAATATGGGGAAAATTGTTGGTGTTCCTCTAATACGATCTAACAAAGAACTTGAAATAAAAAAAATTGAAGATATGAATCAGTTGAAGATTGGAAGGTATGACATACTCGAACCTATAGAAGAGTTAAAGACAATAAATCCAAATGACCCGGAAATTCTATTTATTCCTGGCATTGCTTTTGGTATTAACTACGAAAGGCTCGGCAGAGGTGGGGGATATTTTGATATATTCTTACCTAAAACATCTGGACTTAAAGTTGGTCTAGCATATGAATTCCAGATATTCGATTCTTTGCCAGTTCAAGAACACGATATAAAGATGGACATAATAGTAACTGAAAAAAGAATCATTCGCCACGTTTAATTGAATAAAATAGGATAATTAAAGGAAAGACAAACATAGAAGCGAATGGACTAAATGCAAAAAATGCTGCAACTGCCGGTAAACTTGAACCTGCTATTGTAGAAAGATCTTGACTTAAGGAAAAGGTAGAGAAAATAGTACCTCTCTTCGAAACATCGATTTTTTCACATAAAAATGAGTAACACCAAACATCAATAAATGCCCCAGCAAGGCCTATTAATCCAGAGGCTAAAAAATATAGAAATATATTGTCTGAAAAAAGTAAGAAGATGATTCCAGTGATATGAATTAATGCCCCCCATTTAATCCACATTCTTTTTGTTTCCACTTTTGCGTAACGCCCAATTAGAATCTCAGATAGACCAAATACAAGTGATTCAAATGCCACTATCAATGAAACAATTGAACCTGCCATCCCTAGTTTTCCAATTGCAAATCTTACGAAGAATATTAAAAATGCCGAAAAGACAGCTATGTCAAAAGTTTTGTAGATTAAAGGATCTAATACTTTCTTAAGAGTTTCAATTGAAGGGTAACTCTTTTCTCTAAGTTCATATTTAAATTCCTTCATCAAGAAGATATACACAATTGATATAGTAATTCCTATAAAAAACAATAAATTAAAAGTTCCTTTTAAACTAAAAATATCTACAAAAATACCCGGAAGTAAAAGTCCAAAGACCCAGCCCAAGCCAGAAACACCACCAAAGATACTCACTTTTTTTTCTGGTTTTTGTATTATTGGCCTAAGTGAGAAAATTATTACCACTGTCAAAAAAGTTGCAAGAGATACAGCAACTAAGACTTGGAGTCCAGCCAAATATAAGATATTATTTGTGAGAGATATGAGAAGTGTCGATACTGAAGATAATAATAGAGCTATTAATAATAGGTACTTTTCACCTATTTTATCTGATAAAATACCTATAACAGGTTTAAGAAAGAATGAAACTCCATCCCCAATAACGAATAAAAATGCATAAGGCAGAAGAGATATGCCTATTTTTGTAAAGTATATGCTAAAAAGAACTAAGGTAAAACCATGAAAGAATGATTTATAGAATCCCAATATTGATCCAAAAATGAGTCGTTTAGATTCAACTATCAAATAATCCCTTTCCTTTCAATATGTATCCTGCAACGTATATAGACCCTGTCAAAAGTAATATCTCGTCTTTATAAAGGTTTGACATTGAGAAGTCATATGCCTCTAGTGGATCTTCAAATGAATATATCTCCTCAAAATACTTTTTAGCTATATCTTCAAGAGTATTGATATTCGCACATCTGGGAGGAAGTGTTGTCAAGACTATTTTTTTAGAAATTTTGGAGAACTCCTTTAGTATTCCTTTGAGGTCCTTATCTGAAGAAATCCCGACTAATAACAATGCTTTTGAATTAGCAAATAGACTATTATAAGTTTCTGATAGAGA
>LNGD01000168.1 GCA_001587675.1 Candidatus Methanofastidiosum methylothiophilum | reverse complement strand
TATTTTTTATTTTTGCAATCATTTTACTAATAAACAAGTTAGAATGCAGATTTTAGCATTGACGGAGGGTTTACATTGAAAGTAGTTCTTAATGACACTAACAAAGAGCTTGTGGATAAAGTGATCAAGTACGGAGGAAAACATGTATACGAATGTTTCCAATGTGGTATGTGTGCTTCTGGGTGTCCAGTTGCAAGTGACACAGACCATAAAATCAAAAGAACTATGCATCAAGTTCTTCTGGGGTTAGATGACCAAATATTAGAAAAAAAAGCAATTTGGCTGTGCACTACATGTTTTATGTGCCTTGAGAGATGTCCTCAAAATGCGGGCCCTACAGAGGTTGTTTTTGCGCTTAGAAGAATTTCAGCTGAAAGAGGCATAGTTCCTGAAGCCCAGATTGAAGTTGCTAATAATATTTATCATCTTGGCCATGCTGTTACAATTCAAAAAGGGATTAAATTAAGAGATAAAGTTGACGCTCCAGAACTTAAAACTGCTGCGTCGGATAAAAAATATATCGACGAAATTCAGAAGTTAATAGATTCAACGCATGCAGTAAAATTACTAAAAATAAGAAAAGACTGGAAGCCAAAGGGAGATGATGTCATTGCATGCGACTGATTTTGCATTATATACAGGTTGTATTATTCCTCTTAGATACCCAGATATTGAAAATTCTATAAGAGAAACTATGCCTCTTCTTGGTGTCAATGTTCATGATATGATGGGTGCAGGCTGTTGTCCACCAGGAGGGGCTTTTTGGTCGGTTGAAGAGATATCTGGACTTGTTCAAAGTGCAAGGAATATATCAATAGCAGAATCTATGGATAAAGATTTAATGGCGGTATGTAATGGATGTTTCTGTTATCTTAAAAATAGTAATTTTCTTTTGAAAAGTGATCAAGAAAAAAGAGAAAAAGTAAATACGCATCTTAGTAAAATAGGGAGAAAATACCAAGGTACTATTTCTGTATACCATATTGTGGAGATACTTCATGATTTTATAGGGGTTGAAAAAATAGAAAATGCAACTAAGATAAAATTAGACGGAGTCAAGGCAGCTGTACATTATGGTTGTCATCTATTGAGGCCATCTGATCATTTAATGGCTGAAAATCCGGAAAAGCCGCATAAGCTTGATGCACTAGTTGAAGCTTTAGGAATGGAAAGTGTGTATTATCCAAAAAAATTATCTTGTTGTGGTGCTGGAGGAGGGATGAGGGGAAACAGTCCAGAAGTAACTCTCAAAATTTTAGAAAAAAAGCTTTTGAATATAAAATATTCAGATCCAGATTGTATTGTTACTGCCTGCCCTTTCTGTTTCCTTCAGTTTGATTTAGGTCAAAAAGGTTTAAGAGAAAAAGGTGAAGATTTCTGTATCCCTGTCTTCTATTATAATCAGCTTCTAGGACTTTCAATGGGATTACCGAAAAAGAGAATAGCTTCAATTTCTGAAACTCCAAGAGACGGATTCATAAAAAGATTTTATGGTGTTGACTAATGAATAAATTTGAACCAAATATAATAGGTTTTGTATGTAACTGGTGTACATATGCAGGTGCTGACCTTGCAGGGTCATCAAGATACAATTACCCTCCAAATGTGAAATTGATACGTCTTATGTGTTCTGGAAGAGTTGACCCATCTTTTATTCTAGAAACTTTTGCTAGAGGTGCGGATGGTATATTTGTTGGAGGTTGCCATATTCCAACTGACTGTCACTACCAACAAGGTAATTTTAAGGCCTTGAAGAGAATAACAATGTTAAAAAAATTAATAGCAGATATGGGAATCGAACCGGAGAGATTAGAAATATTTTGGATCTCTGCCTCTGAAGGAAAGAGATTTTCTGAGGTTATGACATCGTTTACTGAGAGAATCAGAGAATTAGGACCAAATCCAATAAGAGTTTAAAATGAAAAAAGTTATTGTTCTTGGAATTGGAAATCCTTATCTTAAGGACGATCGGGTAGGGCCTAGAATTGTAGAAGATTTAGAAAAAATTTTCAATGATAGAGATAATATTATTTTTGAAACATTTTATTCGTCAGGGATTGAATTGTTAGACTCTATTCTCGATTATGATTGTGCCATTTTTATAGATTCTATAATTTCTGAAGATATAGGAAAGATTACTTATTTAACTTTAGAGGAAATAATTTCTCTGCCTGAAACGTCTTCACCCCACTCAACGAATTTCTCAACGATGATAAAACTTGGTATGAAAATATCTCCTGATAGGATGCCAAGTGAAATATTATTTATTGCAATTGGAATAAAAGATCCTTTTACGTTCTCAGATGATTTTTCTTCTGAACTAGAGGATTCATATAAAAATATTCTAAGAGTGATAAATGAGAAAATACTAAGTATATCTACATAGCCTTTTTTATTGCATCATGAAGTATAATATCGGCTGGCGGTATACCAATAAATGCTGTCTTCCCATTAATTATAATTGCAGGTATGCTCATGATGCCATGTTTTTTTGCTATTGAGATTCCTTCAGGCGAATCAATATTTACTATAGCAACTTCTATATTATCATATTGTGATGCCACTCGATATACAACATCTGCTGCAGGGGCGCAATAAGAACATTCTGAAGACGCAAGAAGCTCAATCAAGACTCTTTTATTAGTTGAACTACCTTTACTTTCTTTTTTTCTTATCACATTAATTTCCACAATTTATAGTATCTTTTATAAGATTTATAAAAATTTAGATAAGTGAGGCTGTGGGACATATTTCCTTTTGACCTTGTTCAAATAGGATTTAGGTTCTAATCTTTTACAATAATCACATAGGCTCGATATCCTATGTAC
>LNGD01000167.1 GCA_001587675.1 Candidatus Methanofastidiosum methylothiophilum | reverse complement strand
GAAACCCGAGCCGCGCCCACCGTGGCGCGGCGTAGCTGATAGCGAAAGTTATGTCGCTGATTTTTCTTGAGCGATCTCCTATATCGCCCGAGCCAGGAGGGCGAGGGCGATTACCTTTTCTTTTCAAGATTGTCGGGTATTTTTCTCTCAGAAAAGCAGTATAAACGCGGGTGACTGTCAGGTGAATACTAGCACTTTACAAATTTTATTTATAAACAATCAGCATCGCTAATAAAAGCATTCTTCACCAATATTTAGTATATTTTTTCATATCTAGATAAACTTTTTCAAAGGCTTGTTGTATTTGTTCAATATGTTTAGCACTTTTTTGATCAAAAAGTAATTCTTGAGCAAATAAGCTCAATTGTTGCAATTCATCATTTATACCAACATACTCACTGTACTTTTTTATAGACAATTCAGATACTGCTTGCTTGTTTTCTTCCCAGTAATCTAAATTGATCTGCCTGATAGTGAATGCAATAGAAACAGGTATTGGGACATTGTCTCCCAATAGTGGTAGTAGATGATTCTTCTTTGCTTTTTCTAATACACGAAAGTTTTTCCTTATTTCCCTCTCGATAATTAAAAATACTCTTTTTCGCCTCCCAACTTTCTCTGATATTGGGAAGTAGAGTGCAACTAATACTGCACAACAGGTTGAAATTGAACTTATAGCAGACCATGCCGTATTTGATAAACCCAGAAAATAATCATCTTGAAATTGCATGGAAACCTCTTTTGTATAGATTACATAATACCAAGTTATATCGCTTATTTGTCTTGAGCGCCCCCAATATAGCCCGAGCCAGGAGGGCGAAGGCGATTACCTTATTCTTTTCACACTCTTCATATTCATATTTTATAGGCTCCTTATTAAAGTAATCTCATGCATTGTAATTCATATTTTTTTAATGAGAAAAGAATAATTATCAAGCTTTCCTTGCTAGAAAACAGAAGACTTCTCTTCTTTTACCTTTGTGGCAATTTCAAATTCATATTCTAACATTACATATCCATTTTGGGAATTCTCTGCAGCTACATAAAGAACAATATAGTTTATTGAATCAGGCATTGCCTTATCTTTGTTGATTCCCCATGTATCATATAATTCCCTTGCACCTTGAGATAAAGTAAACATCCAATAATCTTCTCCAGAAAATATACTCTTCGGATCAAGCTTATCTGTAACAGTAGGTTTTCCATATATTTTAGATAATGAGTATTCTATATCATAGAACTTTGATTTTAAATCTGTTCCATAACTATTTGATTGAATTTTTCTACTAATAGCTTTTATATAATACAATCCATTTGTTTTACTAACCCATACAATATAATTTTCAAAATCCGGATGGCTTTTTATCGGAGAGACTAAATATCTATCATCACCTATACTTTCAGGCTCTGCCCCACCACATGCTGTTGTTATTTCTTCTAATGTCATTCCACTATTAAATCCAAAAGGACCAGCAAAAGCCGAATATACAATATTAACCAGCAAAACAAATAATACATACTTCTTCATGTACTTCTCCTTATTACCTTACCAAACTGCGAGATTTGGCAGATAGTATCTTTCCGCGCCAGGGACGGCGCGGAAACACCAGCCTGTAGCCGCCAAGAAAAATCATTGCACATAACAAGAAGCTATCTGGAAGTACCATGCGTCCATAAGAGCGAATCGGAGTGCTCGACGATTCGCGGGACGCATGGTACTTGGTGGAGCGGCGCGGCTAGCGCCGCGGAACCCGAGGAGCGCGCCACAGGGCGCGCGACGCAGCAGATAGCGTAAGTTATGTCGCTGATTTTTCTTGATCGATCTCCAAATCGCCCGAGCCAGGAGGGCGAGGGCGATTACCTTTCTTTTCCTAATCTTTTTAAACTTATCTCTCTGTACATTCAAAGTATTTCGAATCTACTTATCATTTATCTATAAATGTATTTATTATTACTTCTATCGATGTTTTAAATTATACATGTTTTAATTTTCTACTCATATCTATGGGCTAACTTTACTTTTACTGTCTCTTCGAACGAATATGGTACTAAACATATTCCGATTACTAAACCAGTTTTAATTGCAACTGATTCATTTATTCTTTGTATGGTACTTAATTCGGCAAGTCTGATTCAAGCAATTCTAATAAGTTATAATCAAATAACGTTCTTAAAAAATCATGCCTGAACTCTTCTAATAAATGATCTTTAAACACTCCATCAATTACAACTTGTGCTTTCCATATGACTGTTTTATATTCAACATCAACAATAGTAATATTAAATATTGATTGATGTTTCCTTGATTTAATTACACTCCAATTATTTTGCCACGAATAAAAATTAAGAACCATCTCAGAAGTCTCTATAATAGATTTTAAATAAATTACATAGTTTAGTCGTCTTTCTATTGCAGCATTTGTCATTGCATCGAGATTGTTTTCATTAAAAGAAGCACTAATAATATAATACGGAATATGAACCGATCTTAAAGCTAAACCAATTTCATCGCCTAATTTGTTACTGAGTGGAGTACTCTCATTATCATCTACAATAATTAACATATTGTCTAATTTTTTATTATATCCCTGAGCTTTCTTTGCGGAAAATATAATTTCATCTATTGTTGTGCAAGATTCCAATAAAATAATCAAAGAAAAGATAATAAAACTATTTTTCATAGATCCTCCTAAATACTACTTGAGTGAAATTAGTAAGGATCATTTTCCGCGCCAGGACGGCGCGGAAACACCAGCCGGAAGCAGCCAAGAAAAATCATGCACATAACAAGGAGCTATCTGAGGTTATGCGCGCCCAGAAGAGCGAATCGGAGGCTTTC
>LNGD01000166.1 GCA_001587675.1 Candidatus Methanofastidiosum methylothiophilum | reverse complement strand
GTAGTGGTTGTCTTACCATCAGTTCCAGTTACACCAATGAGCTTTAATTTCTTCTGGGGAAATGCATAAACAATATTAGCCAGAATGGACTGGAGTAAATGCCAATAATTTTTAATTCTTTTATTTAGTACTGACACGCTGCTTGCTTTCAATGATCTTAGCTAATTTTTTTCTAATTCTATGTAGTCTTGTTCCAATATTAGTTTCGCTCAAACCGGTGATCTGTGCAATACGACTATTGCCCATTTCTTCAAAGAATTTATAGTAGATGAGATATTGATCGTCTTCCGGTAATTCTTTAAGAGCGTTAAAAAGCTGAATATCCTCTTCATCACGCTCAACCTCCATCTCGGCATTAGGTAAAGTTGATTCAACAAGATTGACGATATCTTCAAAAGATTTATCGTTCTTGTATTTGTTCATTTTTCGATAATAATCGATCAGATGATTCCTGGCTATTCTAAAGATCCAAGCCCCCACACTTATACCCTGCCATTGGAAATCTTCAATAGTTTTTAATACTTTTTCAAATACCTCAGAGGTTAGATCTTCTGCGGTCTCTTTATTGCTAACTTTTTTCTGTAGGAAATCTAAGATCTTGGGTTGAAATACCTCATAGAGGGATTCAAAATCTGAACGAGCAAATTTCTCCTTCAACAATATCCCCTCTTTGTTAGTGTTTGATTTAGCTTTTATATTAGGCCTTTAATATTTTTAAATCAGGTGTTTAAAATACCTTTGATATTCTTAACGAGCTTCAAAGGCATTTCAAATTTTAACAGGGAGTACAAGGCCTCAAGAAGAGGGATGTCTTTTGAGAGGGCAACGCTGATTGCTGCAGCTATGCTTTCAGATTTTACTGTAGGTAAAAATTGGGTCTGCAATTCATAGCGTTGTGAATTTTTCTTAAGCACCACAATATGGTTACTTTGAGCTTCATATATCAAATCAGCATCCTTAAGGCCGAATGTAAAAAGACTAGGATAATTCTTCAGCATTTTCGAAGTTTCCTTACTGTCCTTACTGTTTATTATTATCTTACCTTTCTTCTTTCTGGTATTGTTGATCAAATTCTTTAATATCTTTAGATCTTGATTGAAATGTGTGATCACTAAAATATCTGGTTCAATGAAAGAGGTCCAAAAATCAGCCGTATCGTCCTTACTATAGTTTAGATTTAATATCATTGCCTGAGGATTAGGTTTACCTAATAAAAGGCGGACATAGGCTCGAAATAGCAGAAATAGCCAGGAAGGAATTGATCTTTTAACATCTTTGTATCCTAGAATGGCTAAAGGGATAGAAAAATCCCACCAGGGCTCGGTATTTAATCTTCTAACATTAACCTTGGGGTGGAGTAGGGTATAGCTGAGGTCCTTAACTATCCTTGTATCATAGGCTCCAGCAACCACGATCAGCTCCATGCTATGTTTTTTGATAGCCCATTTGGAAAGAGCTTTCAATTTTTGTTTTAGTAGGAATCGAAACATGATCAATTACAATTTTACAATATCAGCGCCTAATTTGCGATAATTTTCTAACAAATCAGGATATCTTCTCATCAGTGAATCTTCTGCATCTTCTAAAATGGTTGTACCTTCAGCTGATAGCGCTGCCAAGAAAAGAGCCATAGTGGCTTGAATAATGTTAGGAGCGATCAATTTGGCCCCTTTATAACTAGTGGGACCAAATGTAATTATTCTATGTGGATCTGCCATAATTATCTTAGCTTTCATTTTGGCAACCTCTTCTATAAAGAAGAAGCCATATTCGTAGAAGCTATTATGAAATATCATACTACCCTTGGCTTTTAGTGCGGAAACTACTGCCACATGGACAAAATCCGGGGGCAGGAAAGGCCAGGCGAAGGTTTTGACATCAAAGATATCTCCTCTTACAGTAAGAGCACATTCCATTCTTTGATTACCATTTACATAAATATCCTCTCCCTTGATCTTTACTTTAATACCAATCTTTTCAAAGAATTGTAAGATCATGCTCATATGTTCTGGAATAGCATCTTTAATAGTTATCTCACCGCCAGTCATAGCTGCTGCTGCAATATATGCTCCAATATCCAAATGGTCGGGTATGACTTTCCAGTCCACTCCATGTAATTCTGAGACCCCCTCAATGGTCAACCTATTCGATCCAATTCCATAAATCTTAGCCCCCATGGCATTAAGCATATTGCATAGATCCTGAGTATGAGGTTCTGATGCAGCATTATATATCTCGGTCAAACCGGGTGTAAGAACAGCAAGCATCACGGCATTCTCAGTAGCAGTAACCGAAGGGAACCAGGACCAGATCTTAGCCCCATGCAATTTCTCAGCCTCCAGGTAATATCCCTTTTCTCTAATGTACTTAGCTCCCATTTGCACCATATTGTCAATAAACGCATCCAGGGGTCTGGTACCAAGCTTACAGCCTCCCGGAATAGGCATATTGGCTTTCTTGAATCTTATAAGCAAAGGCCCCATGAACATGACTGAAGCCTTAGCTTTCTGTGATAACTCTGGATCTATTTCATATGTAGATAATTCTTTAGCATTGATCTTTACACTATTGCCCTCATCAAGATAGGTGACCTTGCCGCCCAACTGTTTAACTATCTTAAGCATTAAGCGCACATCCGAGCTTAAAGGTACATTTCTAAGAATAACTGGTTCTTTTGTAAGCAAGGCTGCTGGAATCAACTTTAAAATCGAATTCTTATTTGGGACAGGGATAATTTCTCCCTTAAGAGGTTTACCACCAACTATTTTGTATGTTGCCATTTTGTAATATTGCTAATGAATAAATAAGAACGAAAATATTAATAAAATATGTCATTAATATGCAGGGACTTGTAAATGATCTTTTAT
>LNGD01000165.1 GCA_001587675.1 Candidatus Methanofastidiosum methylothiophilum | reverse complement strand
ATATAGGGTTTATAAAGGGTTTAAGCTTTGCGGTTCATTTTAGCTCAATTATTCAACAAAGCACAAGAATAATAAAACTTATAACAAGTAAAATCCAAAATATAATAGGAAAGTGATTTTTCATGTTTGATGATTCTACAATGAGTAATCTGAAGGAGAAAATTGATTGCTGGAAAAATGAGAAATATAATAAAACGGTATCGAAGTTTCCCGAGAGAAAAAAAGAATTCTTTACTTCGTCTAACATACCTGTTGGTGTTCAGTATTCTCCTATAGATATCGCTGATATAGATTATTGTAATGATATAGGGAATGCTGGAGAATATCCTTTTACCCGAGGAGTACAGCCAAACATGTTCAGGGGAAAACTCTGGACAATGAGGCAATATGCAGGATTTGGCTCCGCTGAGGAGACAAACAAAAGATATAAATTCTTATTATCAGAAGGACAGACGGGGCTTTCGGTAGCATTTGATCTGCCAACACAGATAGGTTATGATTCAGACCATCCTATGAGTTTTGGTGAAGTTGGAAAAGTTGGTGTGGCCATTGATTCTCTTGAAGATATGGAAACTCTTTTCGATGGAATACCTTTAGATAAAGTATCAACCTCTATGACAATCAACTCAACTGCAGCCATACTTCTTGCAATGTATATCGCAGTTGGTGAAAAACAGGGAGTCTCTCCAGATAAACTTAGAGGAACAATTCAAAATGATATCTTAAAGGAATATGTGGCTAGAGGAACCTATATTTTTCCCCCAAAAGAATCAATGAGGATAATCACTGATATTTTTGAGTATTGTACAAAGTACTTGCCTGAGTGGAATACTATTAGTATCAGCGGTTATCACATAAGAGAAGCCGGTGCAACAGCTGTTCAAGAAGTTGCCTTTACACTTGCTGATGGAATTGCCTATGTCGAGGCAGCAATAAATGCAGGATTACAAGTAGATGAATTTGGTAAAAGGCTCTCGTTCTTTTTTAATGCGCATAATAATTTCATAGAAGAAATAGCTAAATTTAGGGCCGCACGAAGGATATGGGCACGAATAATGAAAAATAGATTTGGCTGTAAAGATCCTAAGGCCATGATGCTAAGATTCCATACACAGACTGGAGGGAGTACACTTACCGCGCAACAACCTGAAAATAACATTATTCGAGTAACACTCCAAGCATTGTCAGCAGTTTTGGGGGGAACCCAATCTCTACACACAAATTCGATGGACGAAGCACTTGCGCTACCTTCCGAGAAGGCAGTTACCATCGCATTAAGAACACAACAAGTTCTGGCATACGAAAGTGGTATCGCTGACACCGTAGATCCATTTGCGGGTTCTTATTATTTAGAATATTTGACAAACAAAATAGAAGAGGAAGTTAATAAATATTTTGAAAAGATTGATTCTTTAGGCGGAATGGTTAGGGCCATTGAAGGCGGATTTGTGCAGAAAGAAATCCAAGAAAGCGCTTACCGATATCAAAAGGCAATCGAAAAGGGAGAAGCAATAGTAGTTGGACTAAACAAATTTACAATGGAAGAGAAAATAACTCAAGAGCTTCTGAAAGTTAACTCAGAAGTAGAAAAGATACAAATTGAAAAACTAAAGAAACTAAGATCAAAAAGAAATAACGATAAGGTTAAGGACCTCCTTGAACAAATTGAAGATACTGCAAGAACTAACAAAAATCTCATGCCTTTAATTCTTGAAGCAGTAAAAGAATACGCAACTATTGGAGAAATTAGTGATAGTTTAAGAAAAGTCTTTGGGGAATACAAATCTTCAGTTTTATTATAAAATCTTTTTTTTAGATCCTTTATATGAAAAAATAAATGACTCCCACGGATAACTTTTTCTTACTTTTTTATCGTGGTAGCGATTTAATACAAAGGCAGTTATTATTGGGACCAAAGGAAATACAGAAATTCCTGAACCTATTAATAGCCCAGTATTTTTTTTGATCTGTTCTCCATTTAAGATATTTCTCATGGATCTTTTCATTATGAAGTAACCTGTGCTCCAACTCCAAAGCATAGTTTGCTCCATAGAAGTAACATGCCCCTGCGGGATTGTCTTTTTCTTTTTTATTGCTTTGTAGAAATCTTCAGGCGTATTCCCATCAAATAGCGTATAAGCATTTCCCACCATCCTTTCTGTGTGGGCATCGCTCGCAGCAATAGGTGCTTTCTTGGCCTTTTTATTTTCTTCAAACGCTTTCCTGTTTAGTATACCGTCTCTATGAAAAGCATTAAAAACTTCAATCCCATCCACCTTTAATTTGTAGATTAGATCCTTAAGACAGGGGCAAATTACGCTGTAAGGGTGCGGGGCAATTGCAAGACCTCCTTGATCCCTTATCATATCTAATGATTCAGAAGCGGATAGATTTGGAGGAATAGTTTCATTTAGAAAAAGGCCTATTAGCTCTCCTTGAGAAGTTGATATTTCTTCACCTACAATAATCCTCGAAGGAGCCAGTTTTTCAGTTTCAATACCTCCCCTAATGGTATCGTGGTCAGTTATTGCCAAGAAATCAATACCTTTTTTATCCGCAAATTTTAGAATTCTTTCAGGTCTAGAAATACAATCAGGAATGACAGAGATTTTTTTAGAATTCCCAGAATATTTTGTGTGAATATGAGTATCTACTTTACTCATCTCTCCCAAAGAGCCACAGTATTCCATTAGTCAAAGAGGGTCCAAATTACTTATAAAACTAATCCATTTTAAATATAATCCAACGGCTGTGGGACATATTTCCTTTTGACGTTGTTCAAATAGGATTTAGATTCTAGTCTTTTACAATAATTACATAGGCTCGATATCCAATGTACTTCTTCTGTGCATCAACTTTGGCGCTATTCCCATAA
>LNGD01000164.1 GCA_001587675.1 Candidatus Methanofastidiosum methylothiophilum | reverse complement strand
AACATGATTATCATAATATTAATAGCTTGTGATAGAATGTGCCCTGCCTACATCACTTATTTAGGAGATTGTGCCCTATCGGTTGTGTTAATCTAATTATTGTTTCAATTTTCTCACCAAATATGCGGGGAATTTTCATTTTAATATCTTGATATATGCTCACATCAACGCTAAAATCGATATCTCTCAAATCAACATATCCAAAGTCTTGTTGTAATACTTTTAAGTGTTTTAGCTGAGCGGCCATCCAATAATCTTGGACACCATTGTGTGGCGTTTCCTGTGCGACTTTTTTATAGACTAAACTATCAATAAAATTGGGATCGCTGATGATATACTCTAGGTCCAAAATATATGTTTCACCTGGTTCAAGACAATCTAAATTAATCTCAAAACCATCATCTAAAAATGTAATTGCATTAAATATAGGTTTCAGTGACTGAATTGGTCTAATATTCACTCTTCGTACTGGTCCCAACCTAATCCTTTTCTTATTAGGTAGTAAGAATTTTTTTTTCGATTCAAATGTCAAAGAATATTTTTGCAATGATTCTGGGCATTCTATTATCATATCTCTTCCACGTATATTGAAATCCTCCGAGAGTATTTTGTCTATGCTAGTTGATCTGTTAGCTACTTGCTTAAAAATTTTTTCGATTAATGTTTTCCCGGCACTTGCCGCAATAACAGATGAAATTTCTACCATCACGAATCCTCTAAATCATTCATAAACTTAAATAATGAATAAATTGGTACGTTACAATCTATATTTGAGTTTATTTTGATATTTGCTAATTCAATTGGCTCATAAGTATTGTATGCTAAGTCTGTTAAAGTCAATTCTGCATTTAATGTTCTATACGATGGCGTTATTTTTAATACGCTGATTGGATTAGACATTACGATTCTGCCAATATTAATAGATTTTAAATATTTTATAAAACTTTCAAGTGGAATAATAATAGATAAATTACTCATGTATGATATATATAAAATCGATATAAAATCATCCATGAACTCTCTATTTGCTTCAAAGGCTTTGGTAATTCTTGAAACTACATTCTTTATAGTATCATTATTATCAAATTGTGTATTATCTTCTCTTGTTTTAACAAATTCGTCCATCAAATCGGAATATTGTGGGTATCTTTCCTTTAATTTTTTCATTCTTTCCACAAAATCCCCAATAACTTTTTTTGTAAATTCTTCAATCCCACCTAGATCAACTAATTCCAATTCACTAGATTCCTTAGCTTTCAATTTTATTAATCCAGTGCCTTTTCCGCAATTCTTTATAACTATTTTATTTTGTATGTCTAATTTATCACCGATTTTCATTATATTAATCACTTCGGGCACATAAAGAATCTTAATATCCGGCCTAAATAATTTAATTTTTTTTATTATTGTCTTTTCTTCTCCTTTATAATTAATTCTAACAATTATCTCGTCATCTATCGTCGATCTATTCTGAGATTTTGTTTGCATTGCCAATCCCAAATAACCGTTTATTTCAAATTTGTTTATATAAATTATGTTCCCATTTATTTCAAACTCAGAATCGTCTATATTATAAATTTCTTTTATTTCGATATTCTCTGAAAAAGATACACTTATTGTAATCGGCTTCGACTTATCCCATGTGATGCTTAATGGAATATCTTCTCCCTGAATAGAATATTCTGGAACATATATTTTTTCATGTATTTCCATGGTCGTCCCTTTAAGTATATTGATGCTCTTCGATGTTCAAATATATATGTTTTTAGATTAACTAATTGAACTATAGAATCCCGAAAATCTTGAATCTACGTTTGAGAAGGAACCCATGAGCATTTACACCAGCTATGCTTCTAAATCGTTGTACTACCATAGCCACTATTTACGCTACCATAAAGATCTACTTTCTTCACGTTAAAATAGATCGCGTAGTATTGATGACTACCACCTACATTAGGCCATAATCATAATATAACCATAGTAGAAGACAGGGTTGTCCCATTATCTCGGAAAAGTGTATATCACAAGAGACCCCTAAATTGGATTGGAGTAAATTAGGACAACCCCTAAAAAAAGTGCTATCATAAAGAGGTATAGATGCGGGGTACGGGAGTCGAGCCCGCGAACATCTTCGTGACAGAGTCCTAAGCCCTAACCCCGGCTATCCGGCTTGAAGAGCTTTCCGTGTTCATCTACACAAAGAAGAAGGGCAATAAGATCTATCTGTATTGGAAAGCAGAATGTAGAGGCCGCGATGGCAAGATGAAACAAGCTCAAAGCTTTTGATGAGGCCATTAGGCTAGATCCAAACAATGCCAATGACTGGTACGGCAAAGGCGTTGCTCTCAAGGATAAAGGCAAGTTCGATGAGGCCATCCAGGCTTATGACGAGGCCATCAGGATAGATTCAAACAATGCCAAGGCCTGGAACAATAAAGGCTTTGCTCTATATCGCCGGGGCAAGTACGATGAGGCCCTCAAGGCTTATGATGAGGCCACCAGGCTGAATCCCAATTTTGCCGAAGCCTGGAACAACAAAGGCCTTGCTCTCTTCCGTAAATAGGGCAAGTAAAAAGGAGTGGCTATTAAGTTGCTCACACACTATGCGGCATTCGCCAAAGCCAAAGAGCTAGGGTACGGGTCTTGTAAGGAGATTATTACCGGTAATAACTTCCAAGTTGCAAGCTGCGGGGTATTCATTTTAAAATAGATCTACATAACCACCCATTTTCATCAACACGGATGGCTCACGAGGGCATGTAAATTTCGATAAAAATCGGATTAATATCAATACCAAACACCTCAGGCCCAGATAACTTTCTATACCTCCCTGAACCTCATCCTCATCTCGAAGACTCCCTCCTCCCGCCTCTTCTCGATCTCAAAGCCCATCCCCTCGAAGAGG
>LNGD01000163.1 GCA_001587675.1 Candidatus Methanofastidiosum methylothiophilum | reverse complement strand
GCTTCGTAGTCTACTGTTCCTTTAATTCTTTCGGTTTCTTTTTCAACGCCTGTCTGCCCTGACTGTGCCATATAGAAAGGTGTCACCCATGCAGTTCTCCATTCAATCTCAAATATTTTGTCAAATACATAGGCATACCTCTCCATCATCTTTTCTTTAAGTTCAATCAACTGCTCTGGGTACCCTATGAATACTGGTTCTATTCTCCAGAATTCATTTACTCTTTCTATACCTTGTCTTCCGCCTGCTTCCCATCTGTATGAAGGTCCGCTTTTATCATAAATAAGAACAGGAAATTCAGAGTCATCAATTGTCTTGCCATCAAATGCCCAATACATTGGAGGACACTGGGCATATGTCATTCCTCCTATAGGATCTCTCATCCTTTCTCGGATCTTATCAACATAAGCTTTCTTTGTTATTTTGTATAGATCAATTACCTCTTCCCATACGGCTACATCCCTAGATATAGGTGGAGAAATGTAGTAAATTTCAGGCTCACTACCGGCTAGATGTCCCGTTTTTTCCCATATCTCAAACGGTACGAGTTTTGGTGCAATTACCTCTATGAAACCCAGCGGTTTTAGTACTTCCTCCACTGCAATTCTCTCCATTGTCCTAAGAAGTGCTGCAATTGGCGCATGATAAAACCATTGCCCTTGACTTGGTCCTTGCTTTAACCACCCGAGGGATAAAAGCTCGGTAGTTGGATCCTTAGTTGTCAGAGGTTCAATGTTTTTACTTTTTGAAAGTAATTCCCAGTGCTCTCCTTTTCCTCCCCAAAACTGGGCTTGAACTTTTTCATAGTAAAGATTAATGATACGGTCAACGTAATTTTTTGTTAGAAACTCTTCATCTAAATCATTTAAAGTCAATATGGCGTTATTACCTTCAATAGAAATTTTATCAACGAAAGGTATTTTAATAGGATCTTTTGGAATTTTTTCTAATTCTAGTGATAAAGTGTAATGTTTACCTGTAACTTTCTTAATACCTACTTTAAACTCCTTTCCTAGAATAGCAGAAATAGAATTTTTTAATCTTATAGCAACGGCATGTGACCTAACATAAGTACCGCTTTCAATTTTAACTGATATCAAGTCATTTGATACCTTTGACTCTAAAATCTTTGGCACTTCGGAGATTTTATCTTTAGGTAGTCCTTTTAGTAGTATGTCTTTAGTTTCTTCTAGAATAAATTTATTTACTTTTTGGACTCCCTCCTCAGTTAAAGGTTTGCTCAGGAGATATTCAGCATTTAAAAGGAGTTTCATTATATCACAGTACCCGCTTAATTTGTTTATATATAAAGTTTTCACATAAAATTAAGATAATTCTCCTCCCTTTAAAAAAGGTTCCCCCAGACTATCTGCATCTTTTGGCTTTTTCTTAATTGAGTAATATGCCATCAAAAATAAGATCCATCCTATGCTAGTATAAATTATCATTCCAATAAAATCCCCTTCAAAATAAACTCTAATTCCATTTATGTAAATTAAAATTCCAGCTACTAGATAGGGTATAGTCAATTTGTTCGTTTAATCACCTTTTTTCATTAATTTTTTTGTTTCTGAAAGAGAAATAAGAAGCTAACAAGAATAACATCCCAGCTATCCCATTTAATAATGCTCCTGGAGCATCTCCTACTGCTAGGAATCTCACTCCTAGTATTAGAAACAAAAGCCCGGCAAAGAATGTAATTACTCTAAAAGGGGTCATAATATCGTTATTCTTTTTTTTATTAATCTTTACAGATACCATGAATGACTTATGTCTTGACATTATATAACTTTTTTTGATTTCCTTTGTTGACCAATCGAAAGGTTTAAAAATAGGAGTTGGTAATCATCTTTAGATATAATGGACACGCCATTGCACTACATAAAATTGCTTGACAAGGAACAAACGAATGTAGTCCTCGTCTGGACATTTGCCACATTAGTTATTCTTAGCGGACTAGCATATATTTCTATGAGTACTACCACTTTATCAGATAATAATCTCTTATTAGAATTTGAAATTGCAAAAGACTTTACCATTTCGGTATTGATTTTGACATATCTTGGCATTACTTCTATGGCAGTATTTTTTGTAAATGAAAATAACTACCTTAGAAATGCTGTAGGTGAGCTCTACGCTATATAAAGAAAAAATGGGGATGATTTAGGGAGAAATCCCAGCTGGCTGTTTTTATGGAATCAGAAGATGATGATTCGTCAAATAGTTTTGAAGTACAGACTATTAATAATTTTGCAATGCCTTTTGTCAATTTTTTAGAGGTAAATAACGATATTAAATCTAAAACCAATAAAAAATGTACAGATATTTTGCATAAAAAGACAAGTCTTTTTGAAAAGGATATAACAGAGATGTATTCAGACAATAATCTTTTCGTCCTAAGCAACGAATACCACTACAAAACTGAATCGTATTATAGAATAGTATTGAGGGAAAATCAGAATGGATATAAAATAACACCAAGCAGTAGAGAAATTCTGGATGCTTACGTTGTCCCAATTTGCCTTACAAAGGCCCAAATGGCAGGTATTCCAGTCTGTGAATGGGGCATTTCAGATACTTACTGCCCATTGCCATCAATAATATTCGGGATAAACTACTATTCAGATTCGTCGAGGTTTGAAGTTGTATACGATTTAGACACTGCTAAAGAGGCCATAAAGAAGTTAACCCACGGAGGCAAATATCCTTTTTGTTTCCAGAAAATACCTCCTAATGCAGAAATAAAGACATTTTCAACTCTGTTTGGAAAGAATACAACAACAGATCCAGAAATATGTGCTCTGTTAGAAAAAATTTATCAGGTATTTGAGATACCTGTTGCAAAAATAATTCTATTATACGATGGAACAACACATTATCTACTTTCTATCTCACCTATTAAGAAATC
>LNGD01000162.1 GCA_001587675.1 Candidatus Methanofastidiosum methylothiophilum | reverse complement strand
TAGTTTGCCAGAAAAGCAATAAATTTGGGGGGATTTTTTAATGAAAGGAAAAGGAAATAATTACAGGATAAGACACTATATTAAAATGAGCTTTTTCTTTAAATATATTTCTTTTAATTTCTAGAGATTTTGTTTTTCCTAATATCTGATGATTTAGCTTCGCTTATTCCGATTATTCTAGAAATCTCATCCAATGGTATTTCATTTTGAATTCTAGGGGGATAATGTTGCATTACAATTACAACTCCTGTTAATTCTGCCACTAAAAAATCTGTATTATTTAGAGAAGTATAACTGAGGTTCCACCCCAATAAACTGGAGAAGCGTTACCTTAAAAATTTGAGAATATTATATCAAGTCATACATCCTTATTAAGGTCAGAAATATCAACTCTAGTTGTTCTCCTTGTTCTTGAGAATAAGGGAATATAAATAACTAAGAAGGAACTATTTTGTAAAAAATTATAGAAAACAAAAAACAACTAGTTGCATTATAAAAACTAAAACACGAAAGAATTTAAAAGTATTAATTCTGCTCTATTAAGTAATTGGGGTGTCTTATTGGCTAATGTTTATTTTAAGAAAATCAATTCATATTCTGAAACAGATGTTGTTAGTGAAGGTGCAAAAGAGCTTCTAAAAAAAATAGTTGAAACTGAGCATTTATCCTTAAACAAATTAATTCCATTAAAAGTTCATTTTGGAGAAAAGGGCAATTCAACATTTATTAGACCAGAAAATTATCAGGGGATAATAAAATATCTTAAAGGAATAAACATTGAACCTTTCTTTATCGAAACTAACGTCTTATACAGAGGAGAAAGGACCAATAAAAAAGATCATATTAAACTGGCCATAAAACATGGATTTACGCAAATCCCTATTGTTATTGCAGATGGGAATATTGGTGAGAACTACGAAGAAGTAGAAATAGGAAAGAAAAATCTAAAAAAATGTAAGATTGCAAAGGAAATATCAAAGCAGAAACAAATGATTGTACTCTCACATTTCAAAGGGCATATAGGCTCAGGATTTGGAGGTGCCATAAAACAGCTAGGTATGGGATGCGCTGCAAGAGGGGGTAAACTTGAACAGCATGCAAATACAGTACCTATACTTAATTTTATTCAATGCAAGAAATGCAAGAAATGTACTAAAAAATGTCCAGCAGATGCAATAAAAATAGGATTTCTACCTAGGATTGATAAGAAAAAGTGCATTGGATGCGCTGCTTGTATATCAGTATGCCCTCATGGGACAATCAAAATTAATTGGGCTGGTTCTATTTCAAAAAAGTTCTATGAAAGAATGGCTGAATATGCATTTGCAGCCCAGAAGGAGAAACAAATCATTTACATAAACTTTGTAATGAACATAACAAAAAATTGTGACTGTGAAGGCCATAATATGAAACCTTTTCTTAGAGATTTAGGTATTTTTGCTTCAACTGATCCGGTAGCAATAGACATGGCCTGTCTTGATAAATTATCCACAAGAGAAGATAGAACTGTATTCAGAAGAGGGAGATATATCCTAGATTATGGAGAAGAAATAGGGCTAGGCAAAAAGAAATACACTTTAATTGAAATTTAAAACATTATACTTCAACTACTACTCTAGCAGGTATAGCTTCTATATTTTCAATGTTTAACGGGAAACAGTATACTTTAAATTCTTCCTTTTTAATCAAATTTAAATTAGTAAGATTTTCAATAATAAATATTCCATGTTTTGCTAGATACCTATCATAAGTACCATGATTCTTACTCCTTCCAAGGCCTAAAGCATCTATTCCAACCATATTGATTTTCTCATCAATAAGCCATTCTAAGACTTCTAAAGAAAGTTCTGGGTGGTCGAAATATTCATCGTTTTCAATTTTTTGACTCCAGTCTGTTCTAAAAAAAACGAAATCATCTTTTTTAAGGGATTTTTTATTTTTAATATCTTCCATTTTTATTTGACCTATTATATTGGAAACATCAATAAGAATACCCCTACCAATAAATCTATCTAATAGAATAGAGTTGTCTTTGCTTATAACATCAATATGTGTTCCAATGTGAGAAGGAGTATTGATGATAGAAGTTATATAATTTCCCTCTTCTTCATGGAAACAACTAAGTTCATTAATTGAAAATTCTGGAGACCCTTTGCGGAATATCATTCCTTCTTTCAATCTTAAGGAAACATCTATTAGCATATTTTATTCACATCGTTTTGGTACCTTTCTACCATTTTGAAGCGGGGGCCCCTCCTTTGCCCCAGTTAGCCTTAGGTATTTCAGTGATTAAAATTTCAACTGCTTCAAGTGGTGCACCAGTAATCTCGCTTACACATTTTGATACTTCTTTAATCAATTTTTCTTTTTTAAATTCGTCTGAAGTTTCTTTCCATAAGTATATTTCTACAAGAGGCATAATAACACGATGTCTAAGGGAAGGTTTACAATAAAAAGTTATTGATTAAAAGAATTAAAAAAGAAATAATATTTTGTTTTAGACTTTGCATTTAGAAGCAAAATGGAATCCTATATCTACAGTCCCAGTATCGCATGAATCGTCTAGAACTGTACTCCATCCATTTTCCAAATTTAGGCCTTTAGAGAGTTCTGAACCCGAGTTTATACATGGGCTATTTTTTGTTAGGAAATACTCTATTTTTTGATTATCTGCCCATCCTTTCCAGCTGTATTCCTTTGAGGTAAACTTTGGATCTTTAGAGAAACATCCTTCTCCTCTTGTTACTACGGAGAAATCCTTCTTGTTCTTCCAGCTATTAGTATATGTAACTGAAACTGAACTTGATCCGTCAATTCCTGAAAGTCCGTTAGTTGTAGTAATGCAATTTGTAATTATAGTACGATTTCCAACTTTAATACCGTTGGCAAAGTTGTTTGAAGATGTACAATTTATTACTTTTGAATTTGAATCAGCATATATTCCATCATTTGATTTTG
>LNGD01000161.1 GCA_001587675.1 Candidatus Methanofastidiosum methylothiophilum | reverse complement strand
ATCCAGAGTCAGAAATAACAGTAAGGATATATGAAGAAAGAATACTGGTAGATATGTTAAATATAAAAGTTCAGGGGGATTTCTTGGTAAAGACAACACAATGGGAGAATGGGGTAGGGAATATAAATGAGGGCACATTCCCAAAAATAAGAAAAATATTTTCTACGAAGGATTTAATATTCAGTTCTAGAATAGAAAACACTCCAGAGTATATAGAAACAAGCACACCCAAGAAAGCAACACTCGAAACGATAGAGGGGACTAGGATGGTAAGGACGAACATTCCGTCCCAAGGGGACTATACAATAGAAGCTAGATTTAAAGGCATAAAGAAAGTAAGCCAAACAAAGGTAGAAGGGAACATTATAACTGGAGAAACAACAGAGGTCGAACTTGAGAATCAGGATCAAGAGGAATCTGTCATAGGGAGATACTATTGGCCAAAAGAAGAGGACATAGTAGTAAAAGAAGGGGACATCAATGGGTCTGAACTAGGAACTGGAAAAGACCGTGGAGCATCATACTTTGAGATAGAATTAGGGCCAAATGGGTATTCCAAGGCATATATAAAAGGAGAGAAATTCTTTTTAGTGGCTTCGGCAGAGACCCAAATGGAAAGATTTAGCCCATACAAGTATTATATCCTAGGGGGTGCAATTGGATTGTTTGCATTATTTGTAATTGGGGTAATTTGGAGTAACAAGAAGGCGAAAAGGATAGTAAATAATTTTTACAATCAAATGGAAGATACAGTAGAGGAAGCTTATGAGGACACTAAGGAGATTATTGATAATAATATAGACAAAAAGAAAAGCACTAAATCTAAAAATACCAAATCCAAAATAAAAGTGTTTAAATGATCGGCAAAAGATTAAGAGTGGCAAACAAGATAGCAAAAAAAAGAAAAGAGATATTCCAAGGGAAATATAGCGACACATCGATTCCGTATGGTAAGTATAGAAAATACAATGGCAAATGTGACTGCAAATATTGTAGCAATGAAGTAAATGGATACAAAGCCAAAGGCAAAATGAAAGAAAGACAAAGATTTTTCATTGATTATCTCCGAGGGTGATGTTTGAATTCAAGAGAGAACAGACAGGTCTTGGTGCAGAGATTTGAACCAAGGAAAGAAAGCAAGGAACATATTAGGATATCCAATCACTCCGTAAGGAGATACATAGAGAGATTCAATCCAAAGGACAACAACATAAGGAAGACTCTAGATTCATATATGGCATATGGGGAAATAATAGACTTTTTTGATGAAAAGAACAAGGTAATATTATACAAAGAGACATATCTGATAATAACAAACGGCACTTTGAGAACAGTATACACCAAAAAGATATATGAGAACTCTAAATCAAGGATATATAAGAGATGGGATAAAGTAAAGAGGAAAACTTTATAAGGTATTTATTCTTAGAATAAATGGAGAAATAGAAGATATAAAACAAGGAGTATTCTATGAAAAAAGAAATAAGAGTTTTGAATCAACTAGGGGAGTCAATAACATACACAGACCACAAGAACTACTATGAGACACTAAAAGGAAAGTCCCGAATTCTAAAGATGGAACTAATCTTTGAGGATGGATTCGTATGGGGAGACACTTGGAAACCTTTTATATTTTGTGATAAAACATTTTCAGTAAGGAGGGGATGAAACATGGGTGATTTGGAAGAAGTTAAAAGAATTAGTTTAAAATTGGATTTTGATTTAAACGACAGTAACCATCTTATGATTTTCTTGGGGGATTTGTGTTTATTCGACCAAATTTTTACAGATGATTCAATTAGAAACAAGATAAAAAGTGGATTGAAAGTGATACATTGGAAAGAATCCGAGGAAAGACTTGCCGAATTATTTAGCAGGTGTCCCTAAAAAGAACAAAAATCAAAGTAAATTAAATATGGGGGGATAAAAATGTCGAAGAAAATTCCAATTTTTGAGGCAAAGACGACTCCTCTCTGACCATTAAATTTATATATTAATAATTTTTATTAGATATGTGAAAAAAACTAATTTAAAGGTAGTCCAATCCAGAGTATCCAGATTAGCCAAGTCAGAACAGAAGCAGTTGCCAGATGGATACCCATTCAAGTCCAACAGCATTATTCTATTAAATCATTTCTTAGCAACAGGGATAGCGGGAAAGTTCTTGGATGCACCAGTAAGCTACATAATAGCCCTTGTATTCTCTTGGTCTATAGTAATCTTAGGTTACACACAGATCGCAGAAAGGTCAAAGACAGTAAGAAAGAACTACCTAGTCGGTACATTAGTGGTAATAATGGTATCCTATCTAGTCTATTGCTATAACAGTGCTTGGGCATACAGGATCCCAATAGATAACATAGTATTCTTAAAATCATTTATAGGATATGTTGTGATATATTACTTCGTATTATCAAGTATGGCCCTATTAAATATGAAAAGAACGGGATTCATCAACTTTATGAATGGCGATAAATGGAAAGCAATTGGAGTATTATTTGCATCCATTTTGATACACCTAGGCTTTATCTATGTGGTGGTAGTATGAAAGGGGCAAAAAAGACCAAGTGGAAGAACAATACCAACGGGTGGGACTGTGGTGTAGTGGCAATGCAGAATCTAAATAAAGTGACAAAAAGAAAACAAAAGCAGACCCCAAGAAAGGTCGGTGCCAAGAAAGACAAAGGTGTAACAGACTTCAACAAATTTAAGAATAATATCAAGAAAACAAAAGGGGTAAAAGAAGTAAAAGTAGTGAAAAAGCCCAAGCCAAGTGAAATAATGAAGTTTATGGAAGAAGATAAGGAGTATGGAAAGACACAAAATGTGGCGATAATTCATACAAAGAAGAAGTTAAATAAAAAGAATGTAGAGGGGCACTTGCAATTGGCATACAAAACAGAAAAAGACGGACTAAGGATTGCAAACTTTGAGGATAAAAAACCCAGTACAAAGGTCACCCCTAAAAAACTATCAAACAAGAAGATGAGAATAGAAAGGGCA
>LNGD01000160.1 GCA_001587675.1 Candidatus Methanofastidiosum methylothiophilum | reverse complement strand
ATTTAGGATATGTTATATTGACTTTTATACCTTATCTATGAAAAAGATATAAACTCTCTAAAACCTTTTAAACAATCTCTAGACATTGTAGCCATGAAATACATTGTCGTTTGCGGAGACGGAATGGCGGACTATCCCATTGAAGAAAGAGGCAATAAGACCGTTCTTGAACTTTCAAATATACCTAATATGAACATGATTGCAAAAGAGGGAGCTATGGGGGAACTTAAAACAGTTCCTGAAGGATTTGAAGCAGGCTCTGATGTTGCAAATCTTTCTATTTTAGGTTATGACCCAAAAAAGTACTACACAGGCAGAGGGCCTTTAGAAGCTTACAGTATTGGCGTTGATCTAAACGAAGGTGATATTGCATTTAGGTGTAATATCATCACTGAAGAAAATGGACTCATAAAGGACTATTCATCAGGCCATATTACAACAGCCGAATCAACAGAGCTAATAAAAAAAATTTCTGAATCGTTTAATGTAGGAAAATTTTACCCAGGAGTGAGCTACAGACATCTATTTGTCTACAATGGGGAAAATAGCTTTGTCTGCACACCACCACACGATGTAGTTGGTCAGAAAGTATCTGATAATTTAATCAAAGGAAAAAATGCCGATATTTTAAACAAAATGATGCTTGAATCTAAAAAAATACTGATGGATCACCCAGTTAACAAAAAGAGAATATCTGAGGGTAAGAATCCTGGCAACATGATATGGTTCTGGGGGCAAGGTAAGAAAGTTTACATGGAGCCATTTTCTGAAAAGTTTGGCATGAAAGGCGGCGTAATCTCTGCAGTTGACCTCATAAAGGGGATAGGTTATGGCGCAAAGATGGATGTGATAAATGTCCCAGGTGCAACTGGATTCATCGATACAAACTACGAAGGGAAAGCAGATTATGCATTAAAGGCTCTTGAAAAAAATGACTTCATTTACATTCATGTAGAGGCACCTGACGAGGCAGGTCACGCAGGAAATCTTGAAATGAAAATCAAGGCAATTGAAGACCTTGACAAAAGAGTTGTTGGAAGGCTTCTAAATAAACTTGATAGCTCAGGATATGACTACAAAATTGGAATAGTAGCAGACCATCCAACACCTATTAAGGTAAAGACACATGTATCAGATCCTGTGCCATTTGCTGTATATTCAGATAAAATTGAGAGTGATAACTCCTCTAAGTACACTGAGAAAGAGGCTAAAAAAGGCAGATATGGCTTGATACAAGGGAGTGAATTTATCGACCTTTTAAAAAAGTAATTACTTTTTCTCTTCTTTTCCTTTACTATCCTTTTCTTTTCTAATTGCAGCCCTTACCATCTGGATAACAGAACTATTAATCTGGTACTTTCCTTTTTCGCTTGTCAGTATTCCCATTGCAACTAGCTCTTCTAATTTTGTGTACTGCTTTGTAACTGATTCTTGGGTGTCCTTAGCAAGCTGTATGTATGTTACAGGACCGCCACCATACTTTTCTATTATTATCCTAACGTCTTCCCTTAAATCTGATGGGACTCTTCGGATATATTCTTCTATCGAAGAAGGTCCAGATAGAACTTTTGCAAGATACCTGTCATCAATAAACTCTACAAAGTTGTCTCTTGTAGCAGTAAAAAGAACAGTGTGGAGTAATTTTAGAAGTTCTCTTGGATTACCTTTTGCCATGCTGTTAGCAAGCACTATGGCGCTTTCCTCAAATGGGTAAAGTGGATTTATTATGGATTTTCTCCTATTGTATTCAAGCCTCTTCTGAACAAGCTTTATTGCCCTTTCATCAGATAAAGGCTCAGAGAAAAGTTCATTGTGAAGCCTTGCAACAAACGCAGGATTTATTTCTCTAATCCTGTCATATGCATTGTTTGTACAGGCCATTATAAAGACGCAAGATTCAGGCATGTTACTAATGAACTCCCTTAGAAATTCAAAGAAAAGAATAAGGTCAGTATTTGATGCTGTTAAAATATTTTCCATTTCATCAAGTATCAGAGCAGACCTTTTATATTCTCCTAAATAGTTAATTAGCTGATTTCCAATATCTTGAGAGTTGTAATTCTCCCTACTAAGTTCTGAATCCTCATATTCTATAGGTTCTTCAACCTTGGGCTGTCTAGAGAAAAATCTTTTTATTCTTTCAAAAAATGACAGTTTTTGCTCTTGATATGGTGGAGCCAAAGTCTCTTCTTCATGCATAGACTCTTCCGGAGGTAATTCTTCAACTACCTGCTGAAGTTCTTCTTCCTCTTCTTCGTAATCAGAGAAATATGAGAATATATCTAAAGTCGTTTTAATTATGTCATTAGAATCAATCTTCTGGTATATTGACATTCCTCCTGACTCTTGTATGAGCTTGTGGACTCCTTTTAATCTTTGAGTTTTTCCAGATCCCAACGCCCCTACGATTGATAGGGCTATACCAGAATTCTCACCAATGACATCAGAAAGTATATCTGCAATACGGGAATCTATTTCTTGAGAAACATGGATTTTTTCAATATCCCTTATTGCTTCAGAAGAGAGGTCAGTAAAGGGATTTTTTTCAAGACCAAATCTTTCATATGAAGGAGTAGTATCTATTTTGAACATAATTACCCATCTATTGCAGTTATATTAAAGATTACCATCTTTATACATTAGTTTGGTTTATATTAAAAAGTAATAATGTAAAAAACTATTTAAAGATTTCGGTAATCATCTTTTTATAAATATAAAAAATAAAAAAAAATTAATTAAGAAATCCATTAAAACATTCTATTGAATTTTGAAATATTTGAATAGATTGAATTAGTAAACTGTTAGCTATTTCGTATTGTTTTGCTTGGATATGGACTTGGGCTTGATTGTAGTAGTTCATGGCTTCAGATTGAATAAGCTCACATGGGATTTGTCCAGGATTTAATGCCTTTGCTTCTAAAAGCAGTGCTTCCGAAGTCATTTTTAAATTTGAGGCTAAGTTTAGATTTGAAGCTACATAATCTGGAATGCCATCCTCATATTCTTGAGATGGCTCAATTTTCTTTG
>LNGD01000159.1 GCA_001587675.1 Candidatus Methanofastidiosum methylothiophilum | reverse complement strand
AAATAAAGTATATCGGAGGGTAAAACAAATGGAAGAACAAAATATTGACCAAACAAAGAAAATTCTTTTAAAACTATTGCTAAAGGATATGGATATCAAAAAGATACACAAGAATATACAAAGTATGGAAGGAGAAATATTAAAAATAGATTTTAGTGTAAATATGGAAAAGGTAGAGGTATATTTCAAAGTTCAAACCAAATCAAATTTATTGTCTTCAGGCGACCTAACACTTTTGAGAACCTTTGGGAAATTATCTTTTTCACCAATGCAAAGGGTATACACATTATCTATTCCAATAGTAACAAGTTGGAAAGAATTCGTCTAGTAGTTAATTTCCACAAGGAGTAGAAACATTTAAAAAGTATACATTATGTATACATAGTATGGATTAATTCACCTAGTATATAAAAGAAGGTAGTAATTTGTCCATTATGTATACAATATGTATACATAAAACATTCAAGGGGGATGTATAAATGGAAAATTGTGGCATATGTAATGATAGAAAAGCTACAAATGTATGTAGCAAATGTGGAAAACCATACTGTGAACACGATGGGAATAGGGATACCTGTTCTATGTGTTTGAGGCAGTCTCCACTAGTATTATGTGCCACCTACTAGGAGGAAAAATGATGAGTTTTGAGATACATATTGGAATAGATTCAGGAAGCAAAACAACTAAGATAGTATACAATGAAGGTGGAATAATAAGGTCCAAGAAAACGGCCTCTGTGATATGCAAGGCACCAAAAGGCATAGATAATCTAAAAACATTAGAAAGGACAACAAAGAACATAGAAGAGAATATGGTGGTGTCTGTGAATGGAGAGGATTTTCTTTTTGGGAACATAGCACTAGAACAAGGGAAAGAAGAAGATATAATAGAACCAATCAGGGGAAATCTTTTAACTGATATTTACAAGTCCAATGGAAAGATAAGGGAGAGTAAGGAATCCGATATGGCCTCGGTAGTTATAGCAGGTATATTAGGATTGATAGATACAACTAAAACTTTTGATGATTTGCCAGACACAATAGTTAAGATATGTACGGGGGTTCCGATTGAAACAAGTAATGAACTAATAGAAGAATTACAATCACTTTATCACGGGATCCATAGATTCAAAATAAAAAACTTAGCAACAGGAGAAACACAAACAAGGAAAGTATGGGTAAAAGAATGTTATATGATCAAAGAACCAATCGGGACACTTTATGACACAATATACGACCACGAGGGGTTGCCGAAGATGAAAGGGGACAAATTAGACCAATCTGTTGCAAATCTGTTGACCCAAGTAGTGGGTGTCTATGATATGGGGTACGGAACATACTGTTCTTATTTGAGGGGGCCAAACGGTGCAATACTCAAAGGATGTGGGACAAACGAAAGTGCCCACAAGAGTTTCATATTTGAACTATCAAAAGATTTAGCACTTCTACTAAAATCAGAAGGATTCTCAAATTTAGACCTACCAAACCAATATGACTTAGACAACGCAACAAAATCTAAAGTTTTAAAAGTAAGATTAGAAAAAATAAAAAACTTTGAAAGTGTAATGCAAAACACAACAAGAAGATTCGTGAAGAATAATATTGCAAGAGACCTAGAGAACTATTTCTTAGAAAACAATATAGAAACATTGATTCTAACGGGAGGCCCCGCAAAAGATTTTGAACCATACATAAAAGAATATTTGAGTATGCGTAAAGAATCACAAGTAAAGCTAAAGGTGCCAGAAGACCCAGAAATGGCAAACGCAAATGGATTCTACAAATACCTAATAAAAAAGAAAAGATAGGTGGTAGAAATTCCAGTATACCATTTTCGTGACACGGCATATAAATCTCCAATGTGTGACAAATTACGTAGATTTTTAGATTCTCAGAAAGAAACTTCGAGAGGGGTGGTGATAAGAACCCTCTTAAATCTAGGGGTCAAGAAGATGGAAGAAATGGGAATTACACTAGAACAATTATTAGAAGGCGATCTCACTATTGAAACCCCAGTTGAAGATACGAAAAAGATTATTTCACTGGAAAAATTTAAAGAACTAGAGAAGAATTTAGAAGATTAAAAAAATATGGAGAATACTAAAATGGAAATGTTGAATCCATTTTCTAGTAGTTATAAAGATATTTTAAGTATAGATATAGAAAAGATTCCAAAAGAAACTCTTGACGAATCTATAGAATGGATCAAGAAACTTCTATCTGGAAAGTTGGGAGAAGTCAAGGAAGAAAAAGAAGTGTTGCATTATTATATATTTGCAATAGCACTAGCAAAAAGACCATTTGAATCAAGGATATTTAGAAAAAAATTACTACAAACAATTCGCAAAAGACTGAACTTCATAAATGAAAAAGAATATGGGTTCATTAAAGAACTTTTTGAGTACAAACAAATAGAACTTGACCCATACATAGAGTATCGGAAAATGTTGGTAAAAAAACAAACACCAACAAAAGAAGAAATGGGGATCCAAATAGATATCAAAGATTTAGTAAAATTACAGTTTTTTGAAAACAAAGACGAAAATAGGGAGTTTTATATTTACGCAATACCGTGGTGGATAAAAGGTATCTATGGGTACACGGACAAGTACATAATAAATGGAAACTTGATATTAAAGAAGAACGAGTTTTTGGACATATACACAGATATTCTAGCCACAAGAATGGAAGAACATACAAAAACAATCCAAGAAAAAATCAAAGAGACAAAACTGAAGTTTCCAGATTACATTTTAGAACAAACAAAAGATTTATTCGGTAGTGCAACGATAACTGAAATTTCAACATCTGCAAATTTAGAGAAAGAGTTGTACCCCCCATGCATAAGATATGTTTTAGAGGGCGTTCAGACAGGCGAGAGGAATTTTGGTATAACTATGCTTTTGACATCATTTTTATCTTACGCAAGAATTTTACCAACAACAAAGATATTTGACAGAGAATCCAAGATAGAACTAAACGACAAACAAGTGGAAATATTACAGAAGGAAGTACTACCATTAATATTTCAAGCGGCAGAGAATTGCAATCCTCCGTTCTTAAACGAGGAAAAA
>LNGD01000158.1 GCA_001587675.1 Candidatus Methanofastidiosum methylothiophilum | reverse complement strand
AAGGGGAAACAGTTTAGAAGAGTGGGAAGAAAAATTAAGGTCCGAAAGGGCAATATTAAATATGAAGGGAGAAAAAATATGACAAGCATAGAAAACGAAGTAAAAAGAACAAAAGACCTAGTAAGAGAAATTTTGGCCCAAGACGAAAGGGCAAGAAATGATGATAAATGGCTTATACTAAAAGTAATAGGAAAGATCACAAGGATATACATCCCGTATCAAGACCTAGAGAAGATTCCGTCTTTCGAGACAATTACGCGAGTAAGAAGAAAAATTCAAAATGAAGAAGGGATGTACCTACCAACAAAGAAAGTGAAAGGATTAAGAGAAGACAAGGAAGAGATTATACGGGAAAATATTCGGAAGTGGTAAAATGGAAAGGATTCAGATATATTCAATTAGAAAAAATACAAAAGTTTCAACAATAAAGAAAAATGCAATGGACATATACTCTTACGAAATGAAATGCATTTTATTTGCCGAAGGTATGCCTTATGTGACAGTATACTGTTCCACAATATCCTTTAGGAACAAAAGGCACTCTGGCGAATGTAGTATAATACTGACAAACGACAAAGATAATTTCGTGGCGAAGACATCTTCCATAAATTTCGAAACAAAAAACATACTTGCAACAAAAGGGGAGTTGGAGGAAAAATTAATCGAGGCATTCAATCAGGCAAGGGCAAGTATAAATTCATTATTATATGATTTGGACTTATTAAGGGACACAGAAGAAGTGGGGAAACTATAAACAACAGTATGCAACAGGATTTGGGACAATGGGTGGCCAAAAAGAAGTTTTAATAGCAATGAACATTAGTCATTTTAACAATAGGGGGCATACTATGGGGGAAGAACTAGTATTATCTACAATAAAAGACACAATAAAAATAAAGGTAATCCCAATATTGGGGGCAGTGTTGGTAATCCCAATAGTAAACGCATTTTGTCTAGACTTAGCACTTAAAGTTTTTAGAATTTCGTTAGATATATCAAAGTGGGAATTATATTTTGCAAGTCTAGTAGCAACTATTATAATTTCCATTTTATGGAAAAAATAGAATATAATAAAATTATCGGTGAAAACTAAATGGACTACGAAAATAAAATTGACAAAATAATCGTAGCAGATGGAAGTATTGCCACGATAAGGTATAAGATAAGAAAAGTCTTAGAAGAAGTATATGAAGAAGGGTATGAAGACGGAATGGAAAGACAGGAGATGCATTAGCATTAAGAAACACACTTTACAAACCTTGCAACTTTTTGGTACTAAGATGGGGGCAATGGCATTAGGATTCTTAGCAATTGTTGTAGCAACTAGGGTGCTAGGGGCACAAGGATATGGAGATTTCAGATTCGTAATAAGCTATATAGCACTATTCACAATATTTATGAGATTTGGAGTTGGGGACTCTTTAGAGTACCTATTAGGTAACAACGAAAAGAACGAATTAGACCAAGAATACATCGGGGCAGGGATAGTGTTAGGATACTTATTGGGAATTCTTTTAGGAGGGATAACAGTATTAAGTGGATTAATAATAAAAGGGAATTTAGGGAACCTCTTATTATTATGTAGTCCACTAGCTACATTTTCAATATTGAATATCTTCATACCGAGGATAAGTGTCGGCACAAATAAGATCAGTAGATTCTCCACAAACAATATTGCATATTATGGAATATTCTTGGCAATAATACTAATTTTGCCAATGGACACATTAAAGATGTTATACGCCTACCTAGGATCCGTTGCATTTTCTAGCATTGCAATATTGCTTACATTTAAACCAAGATTCACAAATTTAAAACAGAACATAATAAAAGTATTGGGGCTAACAAGGAGTTATGGATTGCATGTGTATATTGGCAATGCCTTAGACCAATCGACATTCAAAGTCGATGAGATGTTTATAACATATTTTGTCGGTACATTATATTTGGGATACTATGCAGTAGCATTTATGTTGGTATCTCCAATAGTTGAACTGTCTGTAGCAATAGCAAATGTTAGATATAAACACTTTGCAAGAAACGAAGAGATATCCAAGAAACTATTAAGATTTAATTATATCTGGATGGGCATATCTGTAGTTGGGATAATCTTATTTAGGGGGGTATTGGTAGATATATTCTTTGGAGGAGAATTTGAGTACTCAAAACTTTTGATGATTCCCCTAGCAATAGGAATTTTTTTCCAAGGTTTATATCAACCATATGTAACTTATTACCTTAGTAGGGGGAGAGGCAAATATGTCAGGAACAGATCAATATATTCTACTATAGTCGATTTCTCAACAAATGCTATACTAACCCCCGTATATGGGGCAATGGGAACAGCAGTTGCAACACTACTTGGAAGAATGGCAAATTGGATATATTTTGCATACACATACCACATTAAAAAAGACCACAATTCAAACTCAATTGAAGATTTATCTGGAGTGAAATAAAATGACAACGATAAGTGGCAACGAGGTCATACACAACAACCAGAAAGTTTGTGACCTATGGATGTTAGATAAAATAAATGCAAAATATGGATGGACAGACAAAGAAACATTAGAAAAGACAGAAGAACTTGCCCAAAAAATATTGTCTACATATAAATACGCATTTGATTTATTGTTTAGCTTCCCAAATTTTGTGAAAGTATTGGAAGCAATAGAAAATACGAAGATAGAGGATATATCCCTTAAGAATATTAAAGGGGCCAAAGAAGAAAAATACGGAACAATATGCATTTTGACTGACATACAGACCGATAGAATATTGAAACTATTGAATGGTGAGAAATAATGACAACAAAGAATTATTATGAGAAAGTAGAAACTGAAGAGTTAATGGAAAGGACAGATATAGTATCAAAAGAAAGAACTAGAAGAAGGGGGGAGCTTATAGTAAGGCAGATCCCAAGAGGAGAAATAATATTGGAAATAGGAATGGGAAAAGGAGAATTAAAGAAACTTTTAACGGACAAGGGATTCAAGTACCAAGGTACAGACATATCCCAAGAGAAGGCAAAAAAGTACGGGGGGATAGTGGAAGACGCAACAAACCTTTCATTC
>LNGD01000157.1 GCA_001587675.1 Candidatus Methanofastidiosum methylothiophilum | reverse complement strand
TTATTCTTCTTGTGATTGTGCAATCTTTTCTATTGCACTTAGAATTTCATCCTCACTTATATTCAAGTCTGACCATATTGAGGGAACAATACCAAGAGCCTTTGCAGCTTCCTCATCATCTTCAATTAAGCTTTTCAACTCTAATCTTGTACTAAGAGTTTCCAACATAGCAAACCCCTTCTGAATTGGTAATGCATTTAAATCTTTCGGTAATACTTGTTCCAATGGCGTCCCATCTAATTCGGAACGCAGTCTCTCTAAAGCTCTATTTATTCTGGTCGTATCAATTTGAGATAAGATTAATCTTAAATCAGGACTATTTCCACTTTGCTTATTTCTTAAAAATGCTGGTAGATCTGCACTAATTCCTGCAGTTAATCCCAACATTGATAGATGTTCTAATAAAGCACGAGCCTCATCAGGATTAGTAATTTGAGAAATATCAATTATTTGCGATAAGTTTGAGCTGCTTTGGACCGGTCTGGCTTCGGGTCTTGATGGTAATGTCCCAAGTTGCTTAGCTTGAGCAATTCTAGCTCTTAGTTTTTCCTCTGTCATTGAAGGATCTTCAATACCAGCTAACAATCTATTAGAAAGAGTTGGATTATTCATCTGACCTACAAGCGAACGTAATTCAGTTCTCAACCCTGATAAATCTACTGGCTGTAGAGGTTCTTCTATTGGATTATCTACTTTTTTTTTAGGTAAATGAATTTTCCCTAAAGTATCTCCAGCTCCTCTTACGAAGCCTCTAAAAATATGACTTGCTGGAGTACCATATGCTGTAAAGAATTGAGATCCAATTTCAATTGTTATTGCTAAAGGAATACCCCATTCCTTGCTAACATCTCCAAATCTTTGTAAAGCATCAGCAGTGAATTGAATATCACCCTTTAATAAAGTTGATGCTAGTATACCTAAACCTACAGCAGCTCCAAAATTTAGAAAGGTCCCAAAATTTTCATTTTTTATATTTCTTAATGTCCCTGCAATTTTTCCTAAATTTCCTTTCCTGAGATATTCAACAGCAAATGCTAAAGCTGTAGCTTGAGACAGGTTCCAAATTACTGCCAAAGAAGTATCAAGAGCTAATTTACCTAATCTTAATTTCCCTTCAGGTGTAGTAAAATCCCAGTTCCCAAGTCCTGCAGCGGTTGTTCCTACATTAATAGCCGATACAACTGCAGTTAATATTCCTAGACTCTTACCCCCTAATTTGGAACTGGAGAATTCGATGAATTTATCAAAAACACCTCCTGATGAATCGCCCCCCTGTCTAGTAGGCCCACTTCCTAGTGAGAACATGGATAAATTTGTGCCTTCAGCCTGACCACCGGTAACCAAAGCATTTGCAGGTCGCAAAATTGAGACAGGTGATGGAGATTCTTGTTGAATATCGCTAATTTCTTTTTTCTCAAAAGCTTGTTCTGGCAATAGTTGAACCTGATGCAGTAGATCATTTACTGATCTTGTTGCAAGTTCTATTTGAACTTGTCTTTTATCTGGCTCTGTTGATAATAAAGGAGTAATTTCAGTAATTATTGAATCAGTATAAGCAACAGGATCAAATCCTTCTTCTGCTTGCATTCTCCTAATATCTTGGAACCCAGACATAAGGAAATCTTCTGCAGCTCTAAAAATCTGAGGCATATCCCTATCAAATCTGCCTTGCTCTTGTTTTGTTAACAAAGGATTCCCTTTTGAATCTGGAGTCATTAACCCTCTTCGTACATCTATTATTGGCTCTGCAATGACTTGTCTAAGCACAAAAGGCGACTGGGGAAACATGGTTTCTTTAGCCAGGCTGTTTATGGTTTGGGGAGCAGTATCAACATTACTATTAATCATCAATATCAGTTTAAAAAGGAAACAATTGGATTATATCAGATATATAATGAAGTGGTAAATATCCCTATGGATATGTTAGGATCAGTCTTTTTTCTTGGTAAGATAATACTCGAGGTATTTCCCGAATAAAAGGCGGGTATGAGCTTCAAATCCAGGTATCGTAACCATAAAGATACTAGTAATTGGCTGTACGATCCATTCAAGTAATAATAGGATTCTTCTTTTAAATGTCATTTTCCCTGGGATAGTGGGTTTCATTAAAGAGTCAACTATTATCATCAATACAAAGAATAGAAGAGTAATTTGAATAATAAAGGAAGAGACGATGGGTAAATTGAAGCCTACAACGGTATTAGCAAATCTAGGATTAATCAAAAGCGGTATATTACCTCCTAAAGATACTAGGAGAGCCAATCCCACTCCAGAAATATGATCAAATACAATATGCCCGCTAATATACAATGATCGTAATGTAGCCTTTCCAGTTAGTACTGATTTGATCATGTTTTTAATGATCCAACCATCATCCGAAATACCCCAGGACCATCTTCTTTCCTGGAAATAGTTATTCTTGATTGTGTCAATTGAACCCTCCCCTTCGGCAGCATCGGACATTATTTTTTGAAAAAGAGGAACTGTAGCTACCTTGGCTGGGAATTTAAATAAAGCTTTACAGAAGGTATGGAAATCTTCAGGCACAATATCAGGAGACCAGAATCCAATCTCTTTTATTAACCAGAAGGAAGTAGTGTATGTTGAAAATGGAACAAGCTTATCTGTTCTTATTAACCTCCCGACATTATATATAGTGGACATTGAGTTTTTTACCCTAGCAAAGAAAGGCAATCTCCAGATATTGGCATATAGTTGAACTGCTCCTGTATAAAATTTATAAATACTATCTTGATCAAATATATAGTAGTAAGATAAATTTGCAAAATAATCTGATGGTAATTGGGAGTCAGCATCACAGCTTGTTATAGTAACCAATTTTGGATCCCAATTTAATTCATTAATTAATCTATTAAGCTCTTTGCTGGCAAAAGCCATATTTGATGATTTACCTATCAGGTCCCCTTCTTGCATCTCATGTTCTGTTATCCAAATATGCTCAAAATATTCAGAATATTTCTGCTTTAACAAATGTGATTTTTCAATGCCTTCAGGATCTCTAGCTTCAGCAGCTAATACAACTGATATTTTATGAGTAGGATAATTAAGATTTTTTAA
>LNGD01000156.1 GCA_001587675.1 Candidatus Methanofastidiosum methylothiophilum | reverse complement strand
TGGACTGTAAAACCTATTCCAGGCCCCCATTCTAAAGAAGTATCTATTCCAATTACACTCTTACTTAGAGATTATCTAGGGCACGCTTCAAATAGAAGAGAGGTTAACTTTATTCTTAACAGTGGAGATGTCCTTGTCAACGGGAAGGTAATAAAGGATTCAAACTTCCCTGTAGGGCTTATGGACGTTATAGAGATTCCTAAGACTAAGGAATTCTACCGTGTATTATTCGACAAAAAAGGATCCGTTAGTCTCATAAAGATTGATGAGTCTGAAAAGAACATCAAGCTCTTCAAACTTATCAATAAGACAAAAATCAAAGGAAACAAATTACAGTTAAATCTTGACGATGGGAGAAACGTATTATCTGAAGAAGGATACAAAACATCTTCAACCCTAGTCATGAAAGTCCCTGAAATGAAAATTGTCGATTCATTAGAATTCAAAGAAGGATATCTCGGGCTTGTAATAAAAGGTAAAAACGTGTCAAAAGTTGGTAAGATTTCTAAAATAACTCCATTTGGTATTTACAAAGATGCAGTATTATTAGAATCAGGAGATGACAAGTTCCAGACATTAAAAGATTATGTACTTGTTGTCGGAAAAGATTCTCCCATAATAAAACTTGAGTGAGGAAGATAATATGGAGAATATATTAAAAACCTGGGAAAATCCTATGAGAAAACCATACATGTCAAAAGTAACGGTCAACATAGGAGTGGGGGAGTCAGGAGAGAGACTTGAAAAAGCTAGAGGGCTTCTCGAATTCCTTACTGGTCAATCACCCGTTAAAAATAATGCAAGACAGACAAATAAAGACTTTGGAATCAGAAAAGGTGAACCTATTGCTGTTTCTGTTACTTTAAGAGGCGAGAGAGCAAAAAAGTTTCTCATGAGAACTCTTGAAGCTTTGGAGTTTAACTTGAAAGAAAGAAACTTTGATGTACATGGTAATTTTTCCTTTGGTATAAAGGAACACATAGATCTTCCTGATGTTCAATATGATCCAGATGTAGGAATCTTTGGAATGGATGTTTGTGTAAATCTCCAGAAGAGGGGATTCCGAGTAAAAGAGAGAAAAATTAAAAAGAGCCACATACCCAGAAGGCATCAGTTAACTAAAGAAGAAGGAATGCTGTTTGCCAAGCAGGAGTTTGGGGTGAACATTATATGAATAAAAAATTTGGAATAGGCTCAAGAACCTGTCGGCGCTGTGGCACACACCGTGCAGTTATTAGAAGATATAATCTCATGGTCTGCAGGCGCTGCTTTAGAGAAGTTGCCAAGAAAATTGGCTTCAAAAAGTATCATTAGGTGATTAAAAATGAAGATAGACCCTTTGGCTGATGCACTTTCAAATATTTATAATTATGAAAATGCGAGAAAGCCTGATTGTGTTATCCCAGCATCAAAACTTACAGGTAATCTCCTGAGAATTATGCAGAAATGGGGATACATAGGAGCATTTGAATTTATAGACGATGGAAAAAATGGTCTTTTTAAAGTAGAATTATTAGGGGCCATTAATAAATGTGGAGTAATAAAGCCCAGAACACCTGTCAAGAACAGTGAACTCGAGAGATGGGAAATGAGGTATCTACCTGCAAAAGAATTTGGGATACTTATACTGACAACTCCAAACGGTGTGATGACCCACAAACAGGCAAAAGAGGAAAAAATTGGAGGTATACTTTTAGCTTACGTTTACTAGGTGATTTTTATGGTGCAACATGTCGAATGGTTTATAGATATCCCAGAATCTGTAAAAGTAACAATTGATGGGGCTAAAGTAATAGTTGAAGGTCAGAAAGGAAAGCTAGAAAGAGACTTTCATCTTAAGAATCTCAAAATGGAAAAATTAGAGAACGATACAGTTGTCAGAGTATCTATGCCTCATGCATATAAAAAAGAAAAAGCTATGATAGGCACGATCCATTCACACCTGAAGAACATGATTAAAGGTGTCTCTGAAGGGTTTGAGTACAAGATGAAAATTATTTATGCACATTTTCCTATGAATGTTAAAGTTGTCGATAAGCAACTCGTCATCTCAAATTTCCTCGGAGAAAAGAGTCCTAGAAAAGCGAATTTTTTTGGTAATGTCACAGTAAAAGTATCTGGTGAAATTGTTACAGTCAACGGTATTAATATAGAAGAAGTTGGTCAAACTGCAGCAAATATTGAGAATGCTACTAGGGTTAAAAAGAGAGATCCAAGAGTATTCCAAGACGGTATTTATCTATTTGAGAGAGATGGAGTTCCAATATAAAGGTGAGAAGAATGAGTTCCCGATTATTAAGAGTGAGAAGAAAGATTAATAGCAAGAGACCAAAGTTTCTAAGGCATGAAACCTGGAAAAAGAAAACTTTTCAGAATAATCCTAAATGGAGAAAACCTAGAGGTAAAGATAACAAGATGAGGATGAAGAGAAGCGGAAAGCAGCCTCTAGTTTCAGTGGGATACAGAGGGCCAAAAGAGGTAAGAGGAACACATGCCTCTGGCCTTAAAGAAATCATAGTTTCAACTCCTGAACAAGTTAATGGGCTTGAAAATGTGATAGTTAGAATCGATGCAACAGTTGGAAACAAGAAGAAGATTGAGATAGTAAAAAAAGCTGTTAACGCTAATCTAAAAATAGCAAATCCTTCAATAACCTATGCAAAGGTAAATTCAATTGAAGAATATGAATCTATTTCTCCTATTTCAAAACATATTAAGAAGTTAATAGTTCCACTCAGCCTTGAAAGTGAAGAAAGAATGGAGATAGTTAGAAAGGCAGAAGATGCAGGTATAGAGGTAGAGGAGTGATCATATGGATCTAAGAGTTCAGAAAAGACTTGCAGCACAGCTATTAAAATGTGGTGAAGGAAGAGTATGGATAGATAGCAATAGTGCATCTGAAATTTCTATGGCAATCACAAGAGATGACGTTAGAAAACTTATTGAAAGCGGCAAGATTAAAAAGAAGCAAGAAGAGGGAATTTCAAGGCACAGAGCAAGGGAGAGGCATATTAAGAGAAAGAAAGGTAGAATGAGTGGATTTGGATCAAGAAAAGGTAAATCCAATTCAAGATACCCAAAAAAGAGAAAATGGATTAACACTATTAGACCATTGAGAAGAACACTTACTGACCTTAGAGA